>NZ_JAUBQS010000156.1:0-1919 GCF_036701355.1 Microcoleus sp. Pol12B3 | reverse complement strand
GGAATAAGCTCCATTTCTGGAATAACTTTTCAAGCAAACTTCCTGACTGGGTCAAAATAATAGTCACAAGGTTTATAATCAATGACCTCGCCTTCGAGCCTCTCTAACAGCATGGGGGGTGCTGAATTAAGGAATGAAGATCGCGGGTACAGTGGCATCACTACACTTGAGGTAATGAATTAATCTGTCGGGGCGACAAGTTGCCTATAATGCTGATTTAATAAGTGGCGTTGCTGAATTGATGTATGATGTAGCGATCGAGATCCAAAAACATTATTCAAAACAGGATGGAATCTTTAGCTACATTTAATAGTTAGCAGGATATGGGGTGGGAACATCCCAGAACTTGAGATAGTGAATTAGTAATCTAACTGAATGTGCTAGCATTTCTTTTGACGCGAGAATAGCAAAGTGTCTTACGATGAAGTCGAGCTTGCATAGTGTCTAAGCCTTGTATTTTCTCCCTCTACTCTAGTCATATAAGTTTTACAGATAATCTGGTCTCCATCTGGAATAAATATCGGATAGACTGGCCATCCATCCGTGACATAAAAGTAGCATTTCCAGCTACCGACTAGTTCCCATAATGGCTGAAAAGTTTTTGCACTATGGTCGCCCATTACCCATCCTAAGATTCCTGGTTGAAAGTGATTGACCGCCGTCGCTCGCCAGATTTTGTTTTTTTTGAGCCGACAAATGTTTCCAACTCATCCAGTTCCCCCACCTCGGGAATTATTTCTGAATCCTAGGCATTTGGGAGCAATTCTCCTACCTGCTTAACCCAATTAATAATACTAGTGTGATGGACTCCTTTAACTCTCTCAATTGCCCTAAAACCCATGCCATTGACATACATTTTTAGACACTCTCTTTTAACTTCCTGTGCATACCCTTGATGGGATTGATAGGAATCTATGAATTGCCTACCACAATCAACACATATATGATTCTGTTTACCTGCTTTATGCCCATTCTTATTAATACGAGTTGACTTGCATTCAGGACATTCGATTGACTCTAATTTGCTGTTCATTGTTTTTCGTCAACTTTGCTCTCGATCGCTATATCATACATCAATTCAGCAACGCCTAATAAGTCTCATAGCTCTCAAGCGTTGTTGATAATTAGGTAGTTTGTGTGGGGACAAAGACATTAATTCAACAACAACCAGCCAATTACTAGATTAAATCGACCCATGATTCACCCCACAGTCCAATATAAAAAGTGCTATGTCTAGCATATTTTCTGTGACTTTCTGTTTTTCTACCTAGATATTCTTGAACTTGCTTTGACTTAATATCTATCCCTTGGATTATGCTAATGATAGCAAAATTAATAATTTACTCAATCGGTTGCCCGTTAAATTAGTCCTTTCCAAGTTATATCCTCAGCTCTTAAACCCACATTCCGCACCCCAACTGTCACATGGGGTGCGGGCGGGCTGTAAATTTCCTAGGATAGTCTAGCGCGAACCGAGCGATACATTATACCCCAATACGGTTCAGTTAAGAGTTATGCAGTGCTTAAAACAATAAATACAGGAGGATTCATTATTATTCCAGTACCTCTGTGTTTAACTTGTTTAGAGCGAAATTTTGAGACAGGCTTTTTCACAACTCTTGGGTTGTTTCTCTGAACCCTTTGAGGTAGAAGTTGGTCAAGTATCTCCAAAGTCAACCAATTCAAAAAAAGGGAAGTTCCTGTGGTTGTAACCGCTGAAATTTTGGGAGATCGCGACGAATAACTCGTAATGTTCCAGTAAAAGAAAGACGCAATGGTGAAACACCTGCGTTGCTTGCTGAAGAGAAAAATTAATGACCGTACAGCCCAATGTCCTAGTAGTAAGTAGCTAGACAAAATTAATTACATAGTTTTCTCCAAATTCTTTCAGGATTTTTTCCACAGAGGTAACAAAAGTT
>NZ_JAUBQS010000064.1:0-35571 GCF_036701355.1 Microcoleus sp. Pol12B3 | reverse complement strand
TGTTTTTATCAACGGGGGATGAGGGCCGCAACTCTCATCCGGTCTAGTTCCTAGCTATCTTTGTCACCCCCCCAGCTAAGAGAGTTTTCCTTATTTTCATCTCTTTAGAGTAAACTTACCTTTTTACTTTCTCTGCTTAATAGTATTAATTATCATTAAACAGCTTGACTCCGATTGGGACTTAGTTCATTTGTACTATTTCATCCCCCTTTTGTTGATGTGTGACAGTTGTGGTGCGGAATGTGGGTTATAGATGCACCCTGATGGCTTTCCCGTTCCACAAGAGCGGGATTTTTATTATTGGAAAGCCGGAGCGTTAAGTTTCACAATATCTACTACAGATAAAATCACGTAGGGATGCCAAGATTAAAGATATAGCAGAGCTAAAGCTCAAACTAGGGCATCGATCGATCGAACCTCACCCCCAACTCTGCGAAATAACCCAAAAGCGGTAGCATAGTTTGGGAAACGGCATCAACTAAAGATGAACTTAGCGCCAGCAACAGTCCTGCAACAGGGCAAATACAAAATTAACGCGACTTTAGGGATAGGAGGGTTCGGCATCACTTACCGAGCTATCCACACCCATTTAAATCAAACCGTCGTACTCAAAACCCTCAACGAAAGTCTGCGCCAACACCCAGAATCTGCCCAATTTCAGCAGCAGTTTATTGCCGAAGCCCAACGCCTGTCGCGGTGTCAGCATTCCAACATAGTCAGGGTAATCGACTTTTTTGAAGAAGCCGGACAGTCTTTTATTGCAATGGACTACATTCCGGGCCAAACTCTCGCCCAAATAGTCGAAACCGATCGGCCGCTGCCAGAAGCCCAGGCCCTGCACTATATTCGGCAAATAGCCTCAGCCGTAAGTACAGTGCACCACAGCGGATTGCTGCACGGAGATATCAATCCAGAAAATATTATCCGGCGAGCCGATTCTCACGTAGTAATGTTAATAGATTTCGGAATTGCCCGCGGCTTTACTGCCGGCACCAAACGAACCCACACTAACTTGCTCTCCCCCGGGTACGCGCCGATCGAACAATACCTCTATGACGGTAAATGTACACCGGCCACTGACATCTACGCGATCGCAGCCACCCTCTACTACTTACTCTCCGGCGTGGCGCCCGTAGCAGCACCCCTGCGCGATCGCATTCCCTTGACTGAATTACGGCAATTTCAGCCCAACCTCAGCCCAGGAATCGAGCGAGCCATCCTTCAGGGACTCGAAATCGACCCCCACAACCGCCCTCAGACAGTCGAAAATTGGCTCACCATGCTGCAAGAAACAGAGCGAGTATCAGTAAAAAGAAAAGGCAAGCAAAGTCTCAGATTGCCCGCACCTCCCCCGCCGCAGTTGACTTTTCTGGCGTTTGTCGTAACGGCTGCAATTGCAGGCTGGATGGGTTTTGACCTAGCATGGCACTACAACAGCACCAGTCTCAGCAATCGTCCCAAAATTGAATCCTTCCCATCTCTGGAAGATTTGCTTAAATCCCGCGATTTGTCAGGGCCGATGTTCGGGCAGCCGTCTGTCGAAAGCAGCCCTCTCTACCCGATCGAACTCAACAAGCGCCCCAAACCCCCCTTAGACAGCATCAACATTCCCGAACAGATCGACGATCCCTCAGAAACTAGCGCCAAACCTTCTGAATCTCCAAGCCAGGAAACTCCCGCCCCAGAACCCGAAGCGGAACCTGAGCCATCGCCGAGGCCCGAACCAGCAGAGGAGCCTTCTGAGTCCCCCATTCCAGAGACTCAAACCGAAATCGAGCCAGCTCCCCAACCAGAAGCCGCACCAGTACCAGAAGTTGCGCCCCTGCCTGCAGAACCGCCCGCCGCGCCCGCCCCGCCTGCCCCTGGGAGTGCTAGCGCTGAAACCTTGCCACCGTCGGAATCAGCGCCGCCAGTAATAGCCTCGCCGATCGAGCGATCGCCTGAGCCTGCGATACCGAGCGGCAGTGGCAACAATTCAGATAGTTTGATCGCACCTGATTCACCACCCGCTGTGGCAGATCCCACGATACCTTTTCCCGAACCTGCGACAAATTAGTAGGGTTTTTGTTGGTTCAAAGTGCGGACAAATACTTGGTTTTATGACTCAGCAAATATCTGCTAAGGAGTTGAGATAATAAGCCCCTACCTAGCGAACCACTATCTTCCAAAAACTTCCGTCGAATCTAAAAATCCCCACAGTCGCCGTCTGAGTTTATCGAATATTTCCTATTTCCTCTGCCATCCAAATGCCATAAAAAAAATGCAGGACGGTGTTCTATTTTGATTTAAATTATGTTAGAATATGTGCGCGGCGCTGAGGTGGTGTGATGTCGCGTATTAATACTGCCAAGCTGCAAACATTTTGGTACAAAGCAACCCCAACCTCGAATTTGAGCCAGTGTAAGCAAGGCTTTTATGCTAAGCCGTGGCGCGTTAGACTGTTCTAACTCTCAACAATCCCATCGCCGACACTCGGGGTGGGAGTGTCAATTCCCCCAAAATTCCTTCCTTTGGGAGCAAGCATCATCGGGGACAAGCAAGTTATAATTTGTTGCGGAAGCGCACAGAGATTTTTTATGAGTAAACCCCCAGTTCATGCTTTTTTTGTAGGCAGAGCACTTGCCGAAGCACTGTACGAGCAAATAGAAAGCGCAGCAACCAACGCTTTCTCTGAACTCGGCAGATTTGACGCAGAACAAAGAGAACGCCTGCGGCAATTCACCGATCGAGTTGTGGAACGGGCAAATCGAGCTTCGGATGAGGCGATGCAGACCAGGACTGGCACTGCAAGCACCACGACCATTCAAGACATCCATCCTGCAGATTTGCAAGCGACTATTGACGAGCTTCGCGCCGAAGTGGCTCTGGTGCGATCGGAATTGCAGCGCTACCGCAGCAGTTTGCCGTAGCGATAGATTCTCCGACCACCACTATTATTTATGACTACGTGAGCGCATTGCTTTGCGCTCCTGCGCTCCTACTTTCAATCAAAGCAACAACATAAAATAAGCAATTTGGGAACCCAAGTGTCTGCTCTCCTTGATGACTCTGTTAATCGCCAGCGCTCCCCCAAGCACACTGGCGAAGCCGATGAGCCAAAAACTGCTAGTAAATCCTACAAAAGTAAAGCTTATCGCTGGAACCGCGAAAAATATTCCCGGAAGCGGCGCTTCTTCGACATTTGGGCCTTTGTTTTGCTCTGGCTGGCTTCGCTGTGGCTCGACAGCAAAAATTGGAGCTACTGGGGAGGCGTGACTGAAGAAAAGAAAGTTGCCAGACGCCGCTTTCAAGCTATCTGGGTTCGAGAAACACTCTTGGATTTGGGGCCAACTTTCATTAAAGTTGGGCAGTTATTTTCCACCCGCGCCGACTTGTTCCCCGCAGAGTTTGTGGAGGAACTTTCTAAGCTGCAAGATAAAGTCCCTGCTTTCAGCTACGAGCAGTTAGAGGCAATTGTTGAGCAAGATTTGGGCAAGACAGTTCAAGAACTCTACCGCAGCTTTGACCCAGTACCCCTGGCCGCTGCAAGTCTGGGTCAGGTACACAAAGCTCAACTGCATTCGGGCCCGGAGGTGGTGGTTAAGGTGCAGCGACCTGGACTGCGGAAGCTGTTCGAGATCGATTTGCAAATTCTTAAAGGAATTGCTCGCTACTTTCAAAACCATCCTAAGTGGGGCCGCGGCCGAGATTGGATGGGGATTTATGAGGAATGCTGTCGCATTCTGTGGCTGGAAATTGACTATCTCCATGAAGGCCGCAATGCTGATACTTTTCGGCGCAATTTTAGCAACTGTGACTGGGTGCGGGTGCCGAGGGTTTATTGGCGGTACGCGGCTCCGCGAGTGCTGACTTTGGAATACCTGCCGGGGATTAAAATCAGCCACTACGAAGCTTTGGAAGCGGCAGGTATCGATCGTAAATTAATCGCTCAGTTGGGGGCAAAAGCTTATTTGCGGCAGTTGCTCAACGACGGTTTTTTCCACGCTGACCCACACCCCGGCAACATCGCTGTTAGTGCTGACGGTTGTCTGATTTTCTACGATTTTGGCATGATGGGGCAAATTCAGTCGAACGTCCGCGAAGGACTGATGGAGACGCTCTACGGCATTGCTTCCAAGGATGGACAGCGGATTATGGATTCTCTGATCAATTTGGGAGCTTTGGTGCCTACGGGTGATATGAGTCCGGTGCGCCGATCGATCCAGTATATGCTGGATAACTTCATGGACAAGCCTTTTGAAAATCAATCGGTGAGCGCGATTACGGACGACCTTTACGATATTGCCTACAACCAACCTTTTCGCTTCCCAGCTACTTTTACTTTTGTAATGCGAGCTTTTTCCACCATCGAAGGGGTGGGCCGAGGTTTAGATCCCGAGTTCAACTTTATGGAGGTGGCACAACCTTTTGCCATGCAGCTTATGAGTAATGGAAATGGCCCTGATGCAGGTAGCAGCATTTTTAACGAAATCGGCCGTCAGGCGGCTCAGGTGAGTTCGAGTGCTTTGGGTTTGCCCCGCCGGATTGAGGAAACGATTGATAAACTCGAACAGGGAGATTTGCGGATTCGCGTCCGTTCTGCAGAAACAGAGCGCTTGCTCCGCCGCATGAGCAGCGCTCAAATGGGCACGAATTATGCTTTGCTGATGAGTGCTTTTACTTTGTCGGCGACAATTTTGTTTGTCAGCAATCAAGTCTGGCCGGCTGTCGCTGTGGCAGTTCTGGCGGCGGGTGCAGGGTTTGCTATGCTGCGTTTGTTCAAGCGGATCGATCGTTTAGACAGGATGTCATAATTGTGCAATTCGCAATTTGAAATTTCAGATTGGAGATTTCTCGCCAGCCAAAATTTGAAATCGAATGTTAAGTTTTGGCTGGGTGACCACAGATTGCTGAAATTTACAACACTTATGCGCTTTGAGGCTAAAAACCCAGTTTCTGCCTAGATTTCTCGCCAGCAAAACCTCTAATTTTTGGTATAAATCCAGTTTTTTTGCAGGTGCTGCTTGATTTACCGAAATTTTAAGATGGGATTACCATCATACGATCTACAATATGAGGTCAAGGAAGTGCAATTTTTCCAAAACTCGCGATCGTGGGGCGCAGAAATTTCAACTGCTGTTCGGGATTTAAGTTTTGGAAGAAAACATCGCACCCCATTAAATCAAGCTTTCAAGTTCGATGAGTCCAATCACCCAATCTATGAAACGCTCTTTCGCAGGTAAGACAGACACAGGGCTAGTTCGTTCCGTAAATCAGGATTCGTACTACATAGACTCTGACGGGCGATTTTTCATAGTGGCCGATGGAATGGGAGGACACGCCGGAGGTCAAGAAGCCAGCCGGATTGCGACTGAGGCGATTCAATCTTATTTGCTAGAACATTGGGAAGGGCCTGAGGATTCTCCGCTGTTGTTGGAAAAGGCTTTTTTAATTGCCAATCAAGCAATTTTGACGGATCAGCTCGACCACCCGGAGCGTGCTGATATGGGAACTACGGCTGTGGTTCTAATGTTTAGGGATGAGGGCAGACCCTGGTGCGCTAATATCGGGGACTCTCGCTTGTACCGACTGCACGGCTCTCGCTTGGAACAGATTACTGAAGACCAGACTTGGGTGGCTCAGGCTGTGAAAAGAAAAGCTCTAACTCCCGATCAGGCTCGCACTCATCCTTGGCGTCACGTTTTGTCCCAGTGTTTGGGCCGCGATGATTTGCGGGAGATAGATATTTTGCCGGTGGACGTGCAGCCTGGGGATCGCTTGCTGCTCTGCAGCGATGGCTTGACTGAAGAACTTTCGGATCCTTTGATAGCTTCGCCTCTGAAGTCGATTCGCGCCTGCGAGGGCGCTGCAAATGCTTTAATTCAAGCAGCTAAGGATAAAGGTGGACGCGATAATATTACTGTGGTGATCGTAACGATCGACCTCAAATAATATTCCATCGCCAGATCGCAACCGACCATCCAAAATCGAAAAATCTAAAATCTAAAATCTAAAATCTAAAATCTAAAATTGAATGACCCGCGTTATCGGTTTGATCAGTGGCACGTCGGTGGATGGCATTGATGCTGCTTTGGTGGATGTGCTCGGTTCCCAAACAGACTTGAAAGTGCAATTGGTGGCCGGCAAGACTTTCCCTTATCCTGCTAATTTGCGATCGCAAATTCTCTCGGTTTGCAGTGGCTCAGCTTTGTCAATGGCTGAACTAGCACAATTAGATGATGCCATCGCTCAAGAATTTGCCACGGCGGCATTGACAATTCAAGCAGAATATGATACTCCCGAATTAATAGGCTCTCACGGTCAAACCGTCTACCACCGACCTGCTGGGAAAGCCCAGAAAGACAGCGCCGGTGGGTTAATGGGCTACAGTTTGCAACTGGGGCGGGGCGCGCTAATTGCAGAATTGACAGGCATTACTACTGTGAGTAACTTTCGAACGGCAGACATTGCAGCCGGGGGTCAAGGAGCACCGTTAGTGTCAATAGTTGATGCCTGCTTGCTGGCAGAACCCAACCGCAGCCTCTGCATCCAAAATCTGGGCGGAATTGGCAATGTTACCTATCTTCCGGCAAGAGGAAAAGGGGGAAACAATGACGAGTCTGAGATTTTCAGTCTGGGGGATGGCATATCCGGCTGGGATACAGGCCCGGCGAATTCCCTGTTAGATTTGGCAGTGCAGCACTTCTCAGGTGGCACTAAGACGATCGACGAAGGTGGAGCTTGGGCGGCATCGGGAACTCCCTGTCAAGCTTTAATCGATGATTGGCTCGCATCAGAGTTCTTCCGCCAAGCACCGCCGAAATCAACGGGGCGAGAGCTATTTGGTGTAGACTATTTTGACAGGTGTTTGGTCGAGGCCCAAGGTTACAACCTCAGTCCTGCTGACGTGCTGGCTACTCTGACAGAACTGACTGTTGCCTCGATCGTTCACAGTTACCAAACTTTTTTACCGGCTATGCCCGATCGAGTTTTACTATGCGGGGGTGGCAGCCACAATCTCTACTTAAAACGCCGATTGCAATCTCAATTGCATCCAGTGCAAGTGTTGACTACTTCTGAGGCAGGCTTGAATGTAGATTTTAAAGAGGCGATCGCTTTTGCGGTTTTAGCCGCATGGCGGGTTCGGGGCATTCCCGGTAATCTGCCTCAAGTTACTGGTGCCCGGGCACCGGTACTTTTAGGGGAAATTAACTCTTGTTGGCACAGTTGGGCGTGATAGCATAGAGTCTGAGGGACAACGGCTGTGCGTTGTTGCACCAGCATTGTAGCCAGCAGGAAAAGCATAGGAACAGCACTGTGGCTCACACGTTTTTAATGGAATCTGGCCAATGGACGCTCGAAGGAAGTTGGATTGAGCGCAATGGCGTGCCAATTACGGTTAAAGGCAAAACTTTAGTGAGCTGGAACCGAACAGATTGGTTCAGTATGGTGACGAAACTCGTGTTTCCTGGAGGCGATCGCGAAGAGATTATTTTGCAGTACCGAGGACACCTCAACAGCGATGAACGGCAGTATACTTTTGTACTCCAACACAGCGAACTCGGCCGCGTCGAGGGCGAAGGTTGGATTGCTCCCCAGTCGATCGTCCAGCGTTATTGGGTATTGGGAGACGAACGCCAGCGACGAACGGGTTTTGATACCCTTCACCGCGTTGATGATAACCGATACTACCAATCTAGTGGCATCATGTCGGGTCATTACCTGACGAGTACGATGGAAGCGACTCTGGAACGTCAGCCGGAATAACTCTTTCTAGAGTCAACACTTGCGAGTTCTAGGGTTAGATGTGAAAATTAAAGGTTTTGCTAGTCGGGGGTCGCGCTCAGATGTCCGACTAGCGCCATTGTTGTCAAACCTCATCCGCTGCAAGTAAAGACAAATATATTGAATTTGTGAAAAATTTTAATTGGTTAAAAAATTAACCCTTATTATTAATAGTTATCCAATTGCCGAGCCGAGGCGCGATAAATTATGTTTGCGCTCTCCTGTGGTCGATCGACAAACTGCTTAGCTCGACTCCCGAATTCGAGTGAAATCCACAAAGAAACTGTCCAATTTTCATCAAGCCTCTACACAGGCCCTCTACCTTCTGCCTTCGAGTGACGCCCCATCACCCCCAACTCCTTTCCGCCTGAGGGAAGAGAGTAAGAGACGGAGGTCGCCGACTGCGACTCTTTGCTAGTCAACACCTGGGTTAGGTTCTAAACCCCAGTGGTGTTTCAGAAAATGGCGGTACATGGTTTCCCGCAGCATCATTTGCTCGTAAAGCTTGACCAAAAACTCCTGAGCTTGTTCGCGGCTCATGTCACTTACCTGTGTTTTGAAGGAACACAGGCTAAATTGCTGTTCCAAAGACAATTCTGCTGGTTGGCTCATGACTTTGACTCCTCTGTAAGTAAAGGTGACTTAAAACTGAACACCTGGATTAACCAGATTTGTAAGTTGTTTCAGCGATCGACCGTTGGTTTCGGGATACCCGATTGCCCATCTGGCTTTAGTCTATATTACAAAAGGTAACAATAATTTGACAAAGTTACCATATGTCCGAGGAAATAACTTACTTAGGGACAGAGATGGCGAGATGTCTGCAAAAGTTCCTTCTGCAGGCATATACAACTGTATCTACTTGTCAAGAGGAAAAAGGCTCAGTACGAACCAAAAGAATTGAAGCCCTTTATACCAAATCGGGCCGAGCTTCTCTCCGCGAGGGGGAGAGGGGGAAATGAGGAGATGAGGAGAGGGGAGATTGGAAGATGAGGAGAGCGGGAGATTGAAAAATGAGGAAGATGGGGAGAGTGGAAGATGAGGGAGCGAAGATAGGGAGAGTCTGAGAATTTCTATTTCTCTGTTCTCCCTTCTTCCTTCTTCCTTCTAACTAATTCGAGGGCCGGCCATCCTGGGGTGGAGTGGCCGCTCCGGGTCGGAAATTGGGAGCAGCGGGTGCAGGCGAAACAGGAGGAATGCCCTGATTTGCCCCAAAGTTGCTAGGCTGCTGTGGAGCCGGAAGAGGAGATTGAAACTGATTGGGATTGAACTGCTGCTGGCCTGGAGCGGGGAGAGGAGATTGAAACTGATTGGGATTGAACTGTTGCTGCCCCGGAGCCAGAGGAGACGGCAGGGGTTGACCGGAATTGCCGATCGCAGGTGCTGCAGGAATGCCAGAATTGGGCAGCGAGGAATTTGGCAGCGGGGAAGGAGCCGAACTAGGAAGAGTTGCCAGGGCAACTCGATCGCCCCCTACCTCTCTCAATTTGTCTAAAACCTCGACAACTTTGGCATATCTAGCATTTTGAGGAGCGTACAGCACCATCAACCCCGTAGGATTTTGGGTTTGGAAACTTTTTAAAACTCGATCGAGCTGTTGGTAATTAACAGGCAATTGGTCGATATAAGTTTGCCCGAAATCGTCAATGCTGACAATCAGCATCTCTCGCATTTGCGTTTGTCCCGTCTTCGCTTTAGGCAAATCGACATTAATTGCTTGCTGGCGAGTCAGTTGCAAAGCCGCCAGGAGAAAAAACGTCAGAATGCAAAAGATCACGTCAATTAAAGGCACCAGTTCAATCCGAGCCTCTTCAGCAGGAGTATCTAAGTGAATCTTCATGCGTTCTCCTTAGTTCTAATTATTAGAAGGTGAATCTTCAGCCGGATCGGAACCTTTCAATTTCGGCTCCCGGTTACGTTCTCCCGCTTCTTGAGAATTGAGAGAACGCTTGTTCAAACCATCTGCACCAAAAGAAGAATTGCTGTATTCTGCACCGGGCGATCGACCCTTAGCATTAGCTGCAGGCCAGTATTGCCTGTAAAGCAATTCCAGTTCATTTCCAGCTTTGCGAAATATTTTTGCCTGGTTGAACAAAAAAGCTTGAAATATCCGATAAAACGCCAAGGTAAAAATTGCTACTACCATCCCAGTAGCAGTGGTGATCAGCGCCTCGCTAATCCCCAAAGTTACGCCTGTTGTTGCCGCCGTGCCGATGTCGCCCAGACGGATAGAACTGAGCGAGTTAATCAAGCCCAGAACTGTTCCCAGCAAGCCCAACAAAGGAGCTAGAGCGATCGTAGCTTCTAAGATTTTGTCACCGCGACGCATCGAAGCCAACTCTTCATCGGCTGCTGCTTCGAGTGCGAGTCGAAACAAATCTGGTTCAGGATTGTACAGGCGCAGAGGTGCAGAAAGAAATCGCCCGATCGGCTGTCGGTTAGCTTGTCTGGCAATCTCGTTAGCCGCCCCCCAATCGCTGCGAGCCGCTTCCAGAATGCGGTTAACTATCTGCTTTTCTTTGCTCAGGAGGCTTGCCCAAAACCACAAGCGCTCGATAATTGTACTCAAAGATAAAATCGATAACACCAACAGGGGCCACATGGCGGGGCCGCCTTTTTGAAATAGTTCTTGAATATTCACAATATTTTTGCTCCTGCAGTACCCGCTAACTTTTGCTTCTGTTCTACTTTTTTTAACAAATCTAAAACCATTTAATTTTAGCTATTAATGTACTCAGGACTTACGCACTCGCGACTAAAGAACGCCGGTTTTGCGGAGCGGGCATCGGGGTGCAACGAAGTATTTTCGTCGAGGAAACCCGGTTTCTGGGTAAGTCTTGGTACTGTTTTCTAGTGCCTGCGGGCGATGGGCGGCGACTTCATCACAACTCGTCTAAATCTTGACACATATCTTGGAGTGACTGGTGTTGAAGGCGGCGGGAAGAGCGGCGATATTTTTTAGTTTGCAGCTTCGGTTCGTAATGCTGCGTACCATCAGACTTGGTTTGCTGCTTCAAACTCGATTCGGCGCTGCTGGAGTTTTGCAGAGCTTGTTGGCGGACGATCGCCTCTTCGAGAAACTGCAAGTAATATTCATAGCGCTCCCAACCGCCCCGCACCACACAGTTAGGCTCGTCTCGGTGCGAACAGTCGCTAAACTGGCAGCTATCCGAAGCCAGCCTCTGGCGCGCTTCTGGGAAATATTCCGCTAACTCTGAGGGATCGCATTCGAGAGCCGGCTGATTAAAGCCCGGAGTATCGGCCAAAAGTCCGCCGCCGGGGAGTTCAAATAGTTCGACGTGGCGAGTCGTATGGCGCCCGCGGCCGAGTTTGCCGGAAACAGCGTTCACTCGTAGGTTCAGCGCCGGGATCAGTTGGTTGATCAAGCTGGACTTGCCAACCCCAGAAGGGCCACAAATTACCGTTATTTTTCCTTGCAGGTGGTCTAGAAGCAAGTTCGGCAACGGGCTATGTACGGGGTTTAACGGATGTAACGGCTTGACCGAATTTGGGACTTCGGGGTTATCCTCAGAACTCAGCATAGGTGGCTCTATTTTCTCCACTAAGTCACAGAAAGGCGGTTCCGATGCAAAAACTTCATTTTGATCGTTAGCGGGGGCTTCCTGAACTCCTACACCGCTGCGGACGCTAATAAACATTGGTTCGTAGCCCCAGCCTGAAAGTCGATCGCGCCACTGTTCCAACTCCTGGGGCGTGACCAAATCGCATTTGTTCAGGCACAAACTCACTTCTAAACCTGTAGATTCGGCCTTAACTAAAAACCGAGTTAATGATGCGGGATCTAAGTCGGGTTCAGCAAGGGCAAAAACCAGGAGAATGCGATCGGCATTAGCTACAGGCGGGCGGTTGAGTTCTGTTTGGCGGGGGAATACTTCAGAAATTGCACCCCGGCGGTCAGTCCAGTCGGGTTCGTCTACCACCACGCGATCGCCCACCATCACCTGTTGGCCTATTTTTTTCAGTCGAGTGCGACGAGTGCACAGGAGAGTCGGAGAATCAGCGAGGGGAGCATTTTTCCCGTCAATCGAGACTCCAGGATCTAACCTCACTTGATAGAAGTTAGCCTGAACAGCAATTACAGTACCCACGATTGAGGGCGAATTCAGGCTCATCCTGCTTCCTTGTCTTCTGGGCGCTGCACTTTCATTGAAAAAAAACCCGACTCCGGCTCATCCGCGACAAATTGCGTGTCCAGAATCTGGTAGCCTTCCATTTTAAGACTATCAGGTACTTGTTCGATCGGCTCTCCAGCGTCCAGCCATACCTCCAAAACTGCTCCCGGTGCCATTTGCTCCAACCGCAGTTTAGTGCGGACAAAATTGAGAGGACACGGGGTACCCCGCAGATCTATTTTGGCATCTGGGGATTTGGGACTTTCAATTTTTGATGTTGAATTCATAATGCTTTTTGCAATCTCCAATCCTGAAATCCTTAGTTTTTTAAACAAGTTGCCTGGACACTGGAGAATCTAAAATTTTCTTTCCAATTGGACACAGACTATTATTCTTTCTGAAAAAAGTGAGCGCAATTGCGCCCACTTTTTTTAGCGCTGCTGAAACGCAATGCCTAGGAACAGCCCCACCTGCCTTTTTTGTGAGCAATTGCACACAATTTTTTGACAGATAGTAAAACAAATGGCCGGGGAATCCTGAAACAGGAAAATTTGACACCAATTGGTGTCAAAAATTGCTTATTTCTGAAACAAATTACCCAGAAATCCTTCCAAGCCGCCTTTACCAGTACGATCGCCCTTCAGCTTAGCAAGCTGCATCAGCAATTCCCGTTCCTCAGCCGTCACCTTAGTCGGAATGTCAATAGACACCGTAATCAAATGATCGCCTCGACTGACTGGATTTCCCAACCGAGGCACCCCTTTTTTCTCCAAAGTCAAAACCGTATTTGCCTGAGTTCCGCTAGGAATCAACAATTCCGTCGGCCCGTCTACAGTTTCCACTTCCAACCGGCACCCTAAAATTGCTTGCAAATAACTAATTTTCACTTCCGAGCTCACGTTAGTGCCGTCGCGCTTAAATAGCGGATCTTCATTCACCGCCAAGAACACGTAAAGATCTCCGGGCGGTCCGCCCAGTTTGCCGGCATCCCCTTCATTGGAAACGCGCAAGCGAGTACCGTTGTCAACCCCAGCCGGAATTGTGATTTTCAGCTTTTTCATCACTTCTTTCTGCCCCCGGCCGCCACAAGTTTCGCACTTATCCTCAATCACTTGCCCGGTGCCGTTGCAAGTGGGGCAAACTGAAACTTGAGTAAAGCTGCCGAAAGGAGTGCGGGTAGCGCGTCGGACTTGACCGCTGCCGGTACAAGTCGAGCAAGTTTGGGGTCTGGTTCCCGGTTTGGCCCCAGTCCCGGTGCAAGTTTCGCAGGTTTCTAAATGCTTGATGCGAAGTTCTTTTTCGCCACCAAACACTGCTTCCCGAAAATCCAGTCGCAAATCCAGACGCAAATCGTCTCCGCGCACGGGCCCGCTGCGCCTGCGACCTTGCTGTTGTTGGCCGACACCTCCCTGAAAACCCTGAAAGAAGCTTTCAAAAATATCGGCAAAGCTGTCACCGAAGTCTTGGAACCCAGGCGCGCCTGCACCGCTGACCCCTGCTTCGCCGAAACGGTCGAAACGGGCGCGGGTTTCTGGTTCTGAGAGTACCTCATAGGCGCGGTTAATTTCTTTAAACCGCTCCTCAGCACCGGATTCTTTGTTGACATCTGGATGGTACTTGCGAGCTAGGCGGCGGTAAGCACGCTTAATTTCTTCTTTGTCTGCGCTGCGAGAAACGCCTAATATTTCATAGTAATCACCGGCCATAGAGCTGCTTGCCTGGAGGTAAATAACAAAAAGTGTACGAAAAAGAAACGGGCGACCTTTCCTGAAATTACAGATTAAAAATCAAAAATTCTCATTGTTAATTTTTAACTTTTAATTTTTAGCTTTTCAGTTTTAAAGGAAAGGATTCATATCATCAACTTCTGGTTCGGGAACCTTCTGTTTTTGTTTTGACTGTGGATTTGGCTGTCGTTTTGACTGTCGTTCCGGCTTTGGTTCCGACTTTGATTCCGGCTTTGGTTCCGGCTTTGGTTCCGGCGGAGCTTGGGGCGCCACCAACAGCTCTTCTGTCAGCAAAATGCTGTCGTCGTCGGCTTTAACCTCTTCTGGTTCTGATTCTACTTCTGACCTCATCTCGCTTTCAACAACAGCTCCTGACGGGGCTACCCCGCTGCGGGCTTGGTCATAGACTGCTGTCCCCAGCGAGTATAGCAGTTGCTTGAAAGATTCGATTGCGGGCGTGAGTTCCTCGACTGTGATGTCGGGGTTAGTCATCGCTGCCCGCAAGGCTGCTGCGGCTTTTTCCGCTTCTGCCTTAAGGTCATCGCTCAGCAGTTGCGCGTTGGTTTTTAAAGTTACACCACAATTATAGACGAGGGAGTCAGCTTGATTTTTGAGTTCGACGAGTAGAGCGCGCTTGATGTCCTCGTCGGCGTAAAGTTCGGCTTCTTGTCGCATCCGCTCGACTTCGGTTTCGCTCAATCCCCCTGTATTGGAAATTTGGATGCTTTGTTCTTTTCCGGTTCCCTTGTCTTCAGCGGCAACTTTGAGAATCCCGTTGGCATCGATTTCAAAGGTAACTTCGATTTGAGGTACGCCGCGAGGAGCTGGGGGAATGCCTTTGAGCAGAAACTTGCCGAGACTTTTATTGTCTTTAACCAATGCCCGCTCGCCTTGGAGGACGTGAATTTCTACCGAGGTTTGCCCGTCGGCCGCCGTGCTGTACATTTGCGATCGGCTGGTGGGAATAGTTGTATTGCGCTCGATTACTTTGGTGAACACTCCGCCCAAGGTTTCGAGTCCCAGTGAGAGCGGCGTCACATCTAGCAGCAGCAAGTCTTTGACCTCACCACCCAAAACTCCGGCTTGAATTGCCGCGCCTACGGCTACAGCTTCGTCGGGATTGACTGATTTATCGGGAGAAACGCCCCCAAAATACTTGCTAATTGCCTTTTGAACTGCCGGAATCCGGGTTGAGCCTCCCACTAAAATAATTCTGTCTATATCTTTCGGGGTCAAACTTGCGTCTTTGAGGGCTTGAGTCACCGGATCGATCGTCGCTTGCACCAAATGAGCCACCAGTTTTTCAAACTGAGCTTTGGAGAGTTCCATTTCCAAATGCTTCGGCCCTTTTTCGTCCGAGGAGATGAATGGCAAATTGATTGAGGTGGATTCTCGGTTGGAGAGTTCGATTTTTGCTTTTTCGGCCGCTTCTCGGAGGCGCTGCAAGGCCATTTTGTCTTGTGAGAGGTCACTGCCTTCTTGAGTCCGGAAAGCTTCTACGAGCCACTGGACTATGCAGTCGTCAAAGTCATCTCCTCCGAGATGGTTGTTACCGGAGGTAGCGTTGACTTCAAAAATTCCGTCTCCCAGTTGCAGGATCGAAACGTCAAAAGTACCGCCGCCCAGGTCAAAGACCAAGATTTTCTGTTCTATATTTTGCTTGTCCAGCCCGTACGAAAGGGCTGCAGCCGTCGGTTCGTTGACGATCCGCAGGACTTCTAGACCCGCGATCGTACCGGCGTCTTTAGTAGCTTGCCGTTGGGCGTCTGTGAAATAGGCTGGCACTGTAATCACGGCTTGGGTAACAGTTTGTCCCAAATAAGCTTCAGCATCTTGCTTGAGCTTTTGGAGTACCATTGCCGAGATTTCTTGGGGAGTGTGAACCTTGTTCCGAATTTGGACGTTAACGGTATCGTCTTTGCCTTTTATGCAGGTATAGGGAGTCCGCGCTCGTTCTTCTTCCGTGTCGTCCCACCGCCGTCCGATAAATCGTTTGATACTGTAGACAGTATTTACAGCATTAGTTACAGCTTGCCGCTTGGCTAGTTGACCTACTAAGCGATCGCCCGCCTTGCCGAATCCTACTATACTCGGAGTTGTCCGGCCGCCCTCGGAATTGGCGATCACGACGGGTTTACCGCCCTCTAACACAGCTACGCAACTGTTAGTTGTGCCTAAGTCAATTCCAATAATTTTTCCCATAGCGCCTCATAAAACTTTGTGGGATGTTTGGAAACCTCCAACTACAAGTTGGGGGAGGAAAAACGACTCAGCTTGTTCAAACAAGCATCACCCGATCCGATTTCTAGGAAATAAACTTGATGTCCTAAAGCAATATCAAAGACCGGTAAAAACATTTTTCAGAATTTTTGGAGAAAGCGCTGACTTGCTTTTAGTCATCTTTAAATTAAGAAGTTGGTGAGTCTGCCACCTGGGAGCCCCCGAATTCTATTCGGGGGTCAGTGACTTTGAGGAATGCAGTAGCTTGTATCCCGATTAACCTTCCGAACTATCGGGATTTTCATCTGAGGCTACCACAGATAGCCCAGCCGCTGCAACTTTCACTTTGGCGTGCCGCAAGACGCGATCGCCCAGAATGTAGCCGCGTTCTAGTTCTTGGATAATTGTTCCTTCCTCTTGTTCGTCAGTTGGCTCGCTCAGGAGAGCTTCGTGGAGGTTGGGGTCAAACTGTTCACCTTCGGGGCGCATCGGAGAAACCCCGATTTGCTTGAGGCTATCTACCATTTGCTTGTAAACGCTTTGGTAGCTTTTGTGAATGTTCATTTCGCCGTCGGTTTGCGGCTTGATGTGCGATCGAGCGCGCTCGAAATTGTCGATTACCGGCAACAGGGGTTTGATCGTGAGACACCTTGTCTGTAAATCTAGCTCTTCCTTTTCCTTTTGGGTACGCCTGCGAAAGTTTTCAAAATCTGCTGCTAAGCGGAGATTTTGATTTTTCAGTTCTTCTAGTTGAGCGGATGCGGCTTGCAACTGAGTTTTTAAAGCCTCTTTTTCCTCGGTTACCTGCGCCAGTTCATTCTTCCAAGGATCGGCCGCGTTGGCAGTCGGACTGTTTGTTGAACTGCTGGTGACGGTAGGCCCCGACGCGTTTGCTGGGGTGCGATCGCCCTGAGCACTTTGATAAGCTCGAGCAAGTTCGAGCTCCCAATCCGCCGATTCGTTCGAGTTTTCTGGGGCCGCCGGATTTTCGCTTGCCATTGGCGCACCCTCTGGGGTGGCTTCCCCAGTTGAGTTAGGATCTTGATCTTGCTGTTTTTCCTCGTCAATCATAAAAGCTGCGCGACAGAACCCTATCAATTCTAGCAGATACAGTTAACCCGGTAAATCTAGAGGACTCGAATTGTCTGTGTATGGCACAATCTGAAAAGAGGCAAACTCGCCAGAGATCGAGACGTTGCTCAAAGCTTTTCATAAAATATTCAAATACCCGTTTAGATATTTACGTATAATATGGTCGCAATGGGGGCAACCTAACCTTTGTTTGTTCCTCGTTTTTAATTAACGCGATCGCCTTTACACAATTTTTATAAGTATATTTTGCTGTTAGCTATACTACAATATTGTCACCTCGGCAACTTGATGTTTCAAGGCTTACTTAAAACGATAGTCACTTAAGGTTACTATCGGTGAGGCTGTTTTTGTGGCAAGCTGCTGCTGGCATTTATTACTATTGTATGAGTTTTTAATTTCGGGAGAAAAACGAATTGGTATTGAGTGACTAAGTAGCGATATGTGTGCTTGTGTCACTGAGATACTATGTTGTTAATTTTGATACGAATTGGGCCTAGGTTTTTCTAATTTAATAAAGCATAATTAGCTTTAAATGTCGAATTATTGGCAAGCAAATGAGAGAAATTAGCTGGTCTAACAGAGGTGATTATTTGTATATTAAACTGATATCTAATTGGTGGACTTTCAACATTCATGAGCCGTTAAGCTTACGTCACAAAGGTTCAGACAACAAAGAAGAATTAAAGTAATATTTAATGCTCCAAAACTAGAGTAGCTCAAAATGGGCCCTGGGGACTGATGCAGCCGACGATCGGACACTGACCGATCGCAGATAATTAATCAAAATATATTTCACAAGGGCGATCGAGGCTTTCGTAAAAGCTATCATCACAGAACATAGGTCATCTTGAATTTAGTACAGCTAACCGCGCCACCACGGGCGCTGTAATTTGAGCAAACAATTTGGGAAAATAGAATCAGCCTGGGAAGGGGACACGCCCCACCCCGCTTTTCTCTCCCGGTACGGGAAATCCCAAGTGATGTGCTCTGACGCTATAACGAGAGTATCCCGCAAGTTAATCAGGTAAGTAAGCAACTTAGCACTCAACGAACAAGATTTGATTGCAAGCACCGGCAAATCCCTCCAACATCTCGTCAATTTGTGGACGAAGCTTAGAGGGGACTTCGAGCTTACACTTGAGAGATAGGGATTGAGCAAGAAAATGATAGCTGATCCACAAGCAAAGAATACGGGGGTTAAAACCCCGCCTTGGTTTTCCTCTCAGCACTCTTTGTGACTGAGTTTCCCACCTATTGAGTGTTTTTTATGACTAGCACATCCCCGCTGCGCTCCACATCCATAGTTTCTGTGAGCCAATTTCCTCCGGCTCTCACCAAGATGATTCTGTCGGGTTACGTCAACGGCGAGCAAGTGAAGCAAGCTCAAATTGAAAGCCAGAAGTCGGGCAAGCGTTTGACGGAGGTATTAGAAGCACTTACCGGGCAGCCGTTACCCCCAGAATTGCTGCGACTTTACAAGAAGCAGCAGATGTTTGAACGGAAGATAGTCTACGGGGTTGAAGCATTTGACCCGGAGATGAGCCAAATGTCTAACGAACAACTCGGAGTTATGCTCGACGCGTTGAAGATTTCGATCGACATTTGTCACCAAGGTCGGTTTTTACCCGTAGCGAAGACTGAAACTGAGCCTGCGGCGGTTTTAGTGGCAATGGTAGATCCCGACAACCTCAACGCTATAGAAGATTTGCGGCGGATTTTACAGCCTCACGGCTTGGCTTTGCAGCGGCGGGTGATTACGCCGGATGATTACCAGGACATTACTTCTGCTTATCAAGACGAACAAGTTAAGAGGGAAGCTAAAAAAGCTGAAATCGAAAAACAGAGAAAGATGGATTTAGGGGAGGGAGATTTTGGCGAGCTCTCGCTAGAAGAGGAGAGCACTGACCAAGAAGACCTCGCTAACACGTTGGACGATGCAGAGGCTGCTCCCGTAATTAAGGCCGTAAATATCATTTTGGCTAAAGCTTTGTCGGAAAAAGTGTCTGACATCCACGTAGAACCTCAAGAAGAGTTCATGCGGATTCGGATGCGGAAAGACGGGGTGCTCCAAGAGTATTTCCGGTTTCCCAAGCAGGTAGTCGCATCGATTACCGCTCGTTTCAAGATTATTGCCAACCTGGATATTGCCGAACGCCGACAAGCTCAAGACGGGCGCATCCGCCGGGTGTTTGAGGGACGCACGGTGGATTTCCGGGTGAATAGCTTGCCTTCGCGGTACGGCGAAAAAATCGTGCTGCGGATTTTGGACAGTTCCAGCACTCAGTTGGGTTTGGGTTTGTTAATCTCCGACGAAGAAACTCTGGCTTTAGTGCGAGAAAGTGCTAGCCGTCCGTTCGGATTGATTTTAGTGACGGGGCCGACGGGTTCGGGCAAGTCCACTACTCTCTACTCGATTCTGGCGGAACGGAACGATCCGGGGGTTAATATCAGTACGGCGGAAGACCCGATCGAATATGCTTTGCCAGGAATTACCCAATGTCAAGTAATTCGGGAAAAAGACTTGACTTTTTCCAACATTCTGCGGGCATTTTTGCGGCAAGACCCTGACGTGATGCTGGTGGGGGAAACGCGGGACAAGGAAACGGCCAAAACGGCTTTGGAAGCTGCTTTGACGGGACACTTGGTGCTGACGACGCTGCACACGAACGACGCAGCCGGGGCGGTCGCGCGTTTGGCAGAAATGGGCGTAGAACCGTTCATGGTTTCGGCCGCTCTGTTGGGCGTGTTGGCTCAGCGTTTGATGCGGCGCGTTTGCGACAAATGCTGCATTCCTTACCAGCCTACTGCCGCAGAACTCGGCAAGTATGGTCTGTCGGCTTCTCAAGAAATTGATCTAACTGTTTACAAAGCCAACACTGTACCGGTGGAGGAAAGGAAGGAACTGGCAGAAAGCGAGCAACTTTGTCGGAAGTGCGGTGGCCTAGGCTACAAAGGACGGGTAGGGGTTTACGAATTCCTGAAGAATACTGAGCGGCTTCAAACTCTGATCACTCAAGGCGCTCCCACAGAGCAAATTAAGGAAGCAGCAGTAGAAGAAGGGATGAAAACCTTGTTGGCTTATAGCTTGCAGTTGGTGCGGGAAGGCGCGACTACTTTTGAAGAAGTCGAGCGGGTGACGTTTACTGACTCTGGCCTGGAGGCTGAAATGAAAGCCAAACGAAAGCAGGGACTTACCTGCAAAACTTGTCAGGCGGAATTGAAGCCGGAGATGCTGGATTGTCCCTACTGCTTGACACCACGCTTTTTGGATTGATTCGGCAGTTAACTGTTGACTGTTAACTGAGCTAGATTGGTCAATAACTATCAATTCGATCGAGGAGAGGTATCTATGGGTCTGATGATTGAAGACGTACTGGAGTCCCTGGTAGAGCAAGGGGGTTCGGACATACACATCCAAGCGGGGGCGCCTATATTCTTCCGAGTCAGCGGGAAACTAACTCCTCAGACGCAATACGGCGACATTCTGTCTGCTGAGGAAGTGCAGATCCTGATTTTCCAAATGCTCAACAATATGCAGCGCAAGCAGTTGGAAATGGAGTGGGAACTCGACTGCGCTTACGGCGTTCGGGGATTGGCTCGGTTCCGCGTTAATGTCTATCGGGAGCGAGGTGCTTGGGCTGCTTGTATGCGGGCTCTGGCTTCTAAGATTCCTAATGCAGATGCTTTAGGCGTGCCGCAGATTTTGCGGGATCTGACGGAAAGACCCAGGGGTATGCTGTTGGTGACGGGACAAACGGGTTCTGGGAAAACTACTACGATGGCGGCTTTGTTGGATCTGATCAACCGGACGCGGGCGGAACATATTCTAACAGTTGAAGACCCGATCGAATACGTGTTTCCTAATATCAAGAGTTTGTTTCACCAGCGCCAAAAAGGCGAAGATACTAAGAGCTTTGCTAATGCGCTCAGAGCAGCTTTGCGCGAAGATCCTGATGTAATTCTGGTGGGGGAAATGCGGGACTTGGAAACAATCGGTTTGGCAATTTCGGCTGCAGAAACGGGTCACATGGTGATGGGAACGCTGCACACTAATTCGGCGGGTGCAACGATCGATCGGATTTTGGACGTGTTCCCGCCAATTCAACAACCCCAGGTGCGCGCCCAGGTGTCTAACTCTTTGGTGGGAATTTGCAGCCAAAATTTGGTAGTGAAAGTTGGGGGCGGCCGCTGCTGCGCTATGGAAATCATGGTGAATACTCCAGCTATGGCTAACTTGATCCGGGAGGGCAAAACTCCAATGATTTACTCCCAAATCCAAATGGGGGCGAAATTGGGGATGAGGACGATGGAAATGGCCCTCGCTGAACTTTACAAGAGCGGTAAAGTCACTTGGGAAGCGGCAATGGGCAAGGCTTCTAAGGCTGACGAACTCGAACGCTTGATCGGCCCGGCACCTGTTGGTGGCGCCCCGGTAAAAGCTCATTAATTCCGTCAGCAGTCATTAGTCTGGAGTCCGTAGAAAGAACGGATGACTGAATGACTGATGAGTCATAACTTTTAATAAATTTTCAGAGGTGAGCTGTGGCTACCAACGTTATCCGCGAAAAACCGAAAGGTGGCTTTGATTTCAGTAAGATTCAGGAGCAAATTGAGTATAACCTTACCAGTCTTACTGTGAAGGATATGGCTATTTTTGCTCGTCAGTTTGCGGCTATGTTTAATGCAGGGGTGGCGATCGTGAGATGCCTTTCCGTGCTGCACGAGCAGTGTTCTAATGCTAAACTGAAGCGAGCGCTCAGAAGCATGAATGCTGACGTGCAGGAGGGGATAAACTTGGCAGAGGCGATGGCTAAGTTTCCTGATGTTTTTGACCAACTGTTTATCAGTATGGTGGCGGCGGGAGAAGTCGGGGGTGTGCTAGATGAAACCCTAGACCGTTTGGCGGTGATGATGGAAAAAAATCACAAGACGGAGGCGGAAATTAATTCGGCAATGTCTTATCCGAAGACTGTGTTCTTTATTGCGATCGTGATTTTTTTCGCAATGACCATATTCTTGCTGCCAACTTTCGCTAAGATTTTTAAGGATATTGGTGCAGATTTGCCAACTTTTACGCTGATCATGTTGGGAATTAGTGCATTTTGTACCGCTTGGCCTCCGATCCAACAGGTGACCGTTATTGGGGTAATTATAGCGCTCAAAATTGCATTTGATATGTACTATAAAACTCCAATGGGTCACTTACAAATTGATAGAATTGCGATGAAGTTGCCGATTTTTGGAGATTTGATCGAAAAATCTGCTGTGGCTCGGTTTTGCGTGATATTTGGGTCGCTGACGCGATCGGGCGTGCCGATTCTCAATTCTTTGGAAATTGTGCGAGATGTGGCTGGAAATCAAGCGATCTCTAATGCGATCGAATATGCCCGGCAGGAAATTCAAAGCGGCGGCATGATCAGTATTGCTTTGCAAGAACAGCAAGTTTTCCCGTCTTTGGCTATTCAAATGATGGCAATTGGCGAGGAAACTGGGGAACTTGACAAGATGCTGATGAAAGTTGGCGCTTTCTACGAAACGGAAGTGGAAGAAGCAGTAAAAGGACTTACCAGTATGCTAGAACCTCTGATGATTGTTGTCGTCGGTGGTATCGTAGGTTCGATTTTGCTGTCGATGTATCTGCCCATGTTCGCAGTGTTCCAAAAGCTGTAAAAAAGGGGTAATTAGTTATTAGTTATTAGTTAGTAGCAATTAACGCATGACCAATGACTATTCCAATCGTTCCCAGGCTCTGCCTGGGAATGCCTTTGGAGGAGGCACATCCTCGATTAAAAGGAGAAAAAGATTGGGAGGCAGAGCCTCCAAATCTTCATTACCATGGTCTTCCCATTGGTGAAAACTTACGAAAATTTCACCAAAGTTATAGTACGATAGGCAGACAGATTTAACTACTGCCTAATCCTGGCTTTACGCTCCAGGGTAAACCCATATTAATTTGAACCCAAAATATGCTACAGTTAAATCCGAATAAATTTCAATCTAGTTATTCTAGTTTATGAGTGCTATCAATGGCAAAAGGTTTTACTGAAACTTTAAATCACCAACCACAACAAACAGATTCATTGCCTTAGGTGAATATCTTAAATGCCAGTTTTTTATAAGATGTTGCCAATTTGAACGACCCCAGAAAAGAAAGAATAAAAAAATACTCAGAGATCTTACAGGGTAATCATATCTTAATTAAGGTATAATGGTAAGGTAAATGTTTTAAACATTTGACAGTATCATTCAAGCGCAGCTCGTAAATTAAGGAATGAAAATTGAGTGTGATGCTGATAGCCACCTAAGCAGGATCGTTGGGGTTCCACCTAGTTGATTTATCTCCATCACGTGCTCTTGCCTAGGGCGCGTTTTCAAACTATAACCACAACAGAGCAGGCGATCGTAATCATGGCTGTATAATTGGCAGCCAGCTTATCATATCGAATAGCGATCGGACTCCCTTGGTTGAGTAGGTTGATAGCACGTTCAACAATGTTCCGTTGCCGCTAGATTTAACGGCCGCCTTTTTTCATCTGCCTGAGTGAGGAATACCTGCAGGGAGTCTCTTCCCAGTTTAACTGCTTGTTGGTCGCCGATCGCGTCTCCGCCGCAGCCCTGCCTCTGGCGGGTGCATTTTATGTCATTTGTCAAGTACAATTTATACCAAATTAGATGCGATTACCCTGACTAATAACCAATAAATATGGTTCACTTTAACGTTGGTTTTCAACACTTTAACTCCTTCGCTGATATTACGCTATCCCTGGCGAAAACTTTACACCAAATGGGAATTCCTATTTCTGTCGAACCTTCAACAATAGCATCTCATCTCAGTCGCAATTCGACAGCAGAAGAAAACGACCTGCTAGCGAAGTGGATGAACACCGCACCCTCAGATTTATTTCATATCAAATGGTCTCATTATTGGAAACCTTATTTTTTAAAAGAACTCAACGGACATCTCAACCTAGAACTTTTTGCTATCAATTACGAATTCGCCCAAAATCATGATGATTATGATTACTGGATTTACGATGCTGTTAACACTTCATCCCACAAACTAGCTGTCAGCCAATACTCTAAAAACGTTTTAATAAAAGCGGGATGTCCGGCTGCAAACGTCTCAGTCATGCCTCTAGGTTTCAATCCTTTAATATCGCAACTCTATTTTCCCAGACCGCAAAAAAACCAAAAAGATGTAAAGTATATTCTGCACATGACCAATTCTTTTGATTTATATAGATTTGGCACGGATCTGGCAATTCAAGCTTTTTGGGAAGAGTTTAGAGATGATTCTAACGTAGAGTTAATAATCAAAGATGGTGGCAAACATCCAGATGTTATAATGGAGCATCTCGTAAATATCGAAAAACAATTCGGCAAGTTCAAGTCAAGAATTCGGATAATCCCTAAATTTTGCAATAAAGCAGAACTAGCTGATTTATACTTGTCAGCCGATGCTTTTTTAGCTCCCTTTCGCGGCGAGGGTTTTGCAATTAAAGTTTTGGATGCCTTTGCAGCAGGTTTGCCCGTCGCTATGACTATGTACGGTGGTCCGACCGAGTACGCCAATGCTGATAACTGCTATCCCATTGCTTACGATCTAATTCCCGTCGGAAAGTGTTACGATACTCAGTATCTAACAATCAGAAATGATCCTCATTGGGCCGAACCCAATGTTCAGTCTGTTCGCGAACAGTTGCGAAAAATTGTGGAAGATCCGATGCGTTTTCAGGTAGCTCACAAAGCTAAAGAGACGGCGGATTTATTTAATTGGGAAGCTGCCGCTCAAAAATTGTTAAGATTAATGCGAAAGTTGTTTTAGGAGCAGAAATTATGGGACTCGAACGCAAAATGTTTAGGGGAATGTTTTCGCCCGGGGAGGTTGTACGATTGAAACAGCCTTGTTTTACTCCCGGGCGATTGTTTGAGCCAGGAAAATATAAAGCTGATGAGTTGCCGGATATCGCTTTTGATATGGGTTTGGTAGACCATTTGCCACCAGTCAAAGGCAACTGTTCAGAAAATCTCAATGTTCAGAACCCACCAGCTCAAAACCTTGAGGAATAAGCTCCCGTTTGTAGTAAGGACTTCAGTCCCGAAAAATCTCCTTTGTAGTAAGGACTTTAGTGCTGAAAATTAAAATAAATAATTAAAGACTCAAGTCCTGACTGCAAAAAAGATAAAGCCAATTTAACCATTTTCTTTTATCTGGGCAATTAACTCTTTCAAAACTTGACTAGCTTTGTCATTCTCAATCTGACAAGTTCCGGCATTCTGGTGCCCACCGCCGCCATATCTTAACATTAACTCCCCAATATTAGTTTGAGAAGTTTTGTTAAAGATTGACTTGCCAACTGCGAGAACAGTATTTTGTTGTTTCAGTCCCCAAAGTACGTGAATAGATATATTGCACTGAGGAAACAAAGCATAAATTACAAAACGATTTCCCGCATAAATCACCTCTTCGTTACGCAAATCCAAAACAACTAAATTATTATAAACTGTGGCGCATCGCTGTATTTGCTCTTTAAATTTTTCTTCTTGCTCGAAGTAGAGATCTACTCTTTCTTTTACATCAGGAAGCTGCAAAATTTCATCGATGGTATGATTTTTGCAGTAATCGATTAACTGCATCATTAATTGATAATTGGAGACTGTAAATTCTTTAAACCTTCCTAAGCCTGTTCGGGCGTCCATTATGAAGTTTAACAATACCCATTCTTGCGGATGCAGAACCTCTTCTTGGGAAAATTGAGCGGAATCTGATTTGTCAACTGCCGCCATCATCGCCTCAGAAATATCAGGAAACTTTGCTTGACCTCCATAATATTTGTACAGTACCCTAGCTGCAGAAGCTGCATAGGGATCGATGATGTGGTTGATTTTGATTTTCTCGTGTCTGAGAGTTTCGCTGAAGTGGTGATCGAAAGCTAGATGAACTCCCTCAACATAGGGTAAATTGGTGCTAATATCGTTATTTGTTATTTCGATTTTCCCATCCTGCATATCTTTAGGATGCACGAATTTAATCTCGTCGATCATATCGAGTTCTTTGAGCAAAACGGCACAGACAAGACCGTCAAAATCGCTGCGGGTGACTAATCTGTATTTTTTAGTGAGTGGCATATGCTTATGTGATGCGGAGGAACTGATCACCAGCTAATATAACGTATTACCCGATCGCTTTCCAATATGAACGCAGACCCTTACGCTTGGATAGAGAAGGCCCTGGACACAGTTCGCCGTGCCGATTGGTATCGATCGCCCCAATCGCTCGAAAGTTCCCCCGGGCCTGTGGTGAAATTGGCAAGCCGTCGGCTGATTAACTTTGCCAGCAACGATTATCTCGGACTTGCCGGCGATGACAGGTTAATTCAAGCAGCTATTGCTGCAACTAAGGAATTTGGTACGGGTGCAACGGGTTCGAGGTTGCTAAGCGGACACCGCGATTTCCACCGACAGCTAGAACAAGCTATTGCTAATTTAAAACAAACTGAAGATGCTTTAGTATTCAGTTCGGGATATTTGGCGAATCTAGGGGCGATCGCATCCGCTGTCGGCAAGCGCGATTTGATATTATCTGACAAGTACAACCATTCGAGCCTGAAAAACGGCGCCGCACTCAGCGGTGCCACTTCCCTAGAGTACAATCACTGCAATCTTGAGGATTTAAAGGCCAAGCTAGAGCAAAATCGCGCCAGATACCGCAAGTGTTTAATTATTACCGATAGCGTCTTTAGCATGGATGGGGACTTGTGTCCGCTACCACAGTTGTTGGCTGTGGCCGAAACCTTTAACTGCATGGTATTAGTAGATGAAGCTCACGCTACAGGAGTTTTCGGTGCTAGCGGTGCCGGTTGTGTAGAACATTTCGGGTGTACGGGAACACCACTGATTCAAGTGGGGACACTCAGCAAAGCTTTGGGGAGTTTAGGTGGTTACGTTGCGGGCTCTGCTGCTTTAATTGATTTTCTGCGTAATCGAGCTGCGAGTTGGATTTATACTACCGCATTGACGCCTGCTGACACGGCGGCTGCTTTGGAAGCTGTGAGGATTGTACAGCAAGAACCAGAACGCCGAGTTCGGTTGCGACAAAATATCGAAACTTTCAAATATTGCGCGATTACCAATCACCAATTACCAATTAGCAATTCCCTCTCCCCAATTTTCAATCTTCCGTTAAAAAATGCAGCCTCCGCTTTAACAGTCGGCAGCAAACTCAAGGAGATGGGTATTTTTGCTCCGGCGATTCGGCCTCCGACTGTAAGTGTCAGTCAAATTCGGATTTCGCTGATGGCAACTCACGAACTCGCACACCTTCAGCAGTTGGTAGAGGCGCTGAAGCAAGTTATGAGTTTTGAGTAAATGTTGAGTACGTCATAAGTACCTTACCCTTTGAGTAAATGTTGTCAGATCGGGAAAATTTCTACTTCTGCCTTCTGCCTTCTGCCTTCTGCTGCTCTAGTGTTCTGCCTTTTTTTATTGTCAAGATATCCCTATTGACTTATGACCAATCTTATACAGGAGTTTGGTCGATCGGTCAACAACTGTAAATTTTTTGTAAATTTAGATACTTTTTGGAATTTAGCGCTATATTAGAGAAGTAGCAAGTACACCAAATTTAATATAAGGAACGTCCACCATGAACACAAATCGTCAAAACGTAAAAAAAGTAGCAGAAACCCACCGTGCTAACATTCACAAGCAACTGATGCACCGCATAGAAGTAGCGAGATCCAGTGGGAATCAAGATTTGGTTCGGGTGCTTGAAGAAGAAATGAGACAGCTTTAAAGAAGCTGCAACTAGAATTTGCCCGTAGTTTGGTTTAGAGGGTTGTCCGAGAAATGTAGAATTCCGGCAACCGCTACCTGTTTAATTTTGACTCCTCTCTTAGTTGGTAGGAAAAACCCCGGTTTCTTAAAGGAACCGGGGTTTTTTATTGAGAAGGAAGAAGGAAGAGGGAATACTCCTGCACGCACAAACTCTATCTGTAGAGTGCGCCTCAGCCCACAGAGTCTGTACCAATAGCGGATTGAAGCATTCATTTTTTGCCTAAGTTCTGAAGTCAGAACGAAGAAGCAAGAGGGAAGAACAAGACTTACTCTGCATTGCTTCTATTTTGACAGTATCTGTAGTAATAAGGTGCGCCGAGGCAACCCTACTAAGTAGCTAGACAAAATTAATTACATAGTTTTCTCCAAATTCTTTCAGGATTTTTTCCACAGAGGTAACAAAAGTTCCCCAACTCTTGTAAGCAGATATCTCAATCCATTCATACTTAATAAACCGCCATAAAATTTCAATTAAATTTAATTCAGGAGAGTAAGAAGGCAACTCAAAAAGAGTAATATTACGTTGTTTCCACTCTTCTTGTTTGTCAACAATAGCATCACTGGTATGAATAGAAGCGTCGATCTGTGACAATCACGGTTGGCTTATGTACTGCGGGAAAAAAAGCATCAATACAGGCAATAACTACATCTTAATTAATATTTTGAGAGGAAATATAAGTTTCAAGATGGTTATTTCGATTCATGATTCCTAGTACATTCATTCGCTGACTATGACGACTAGGAATTGTTAAAAATTCTCCGATTTTCTGCCAGCTATAGGGGACACAAGGAATCATACAAAATCCCGTTTCATCCAAGTAATATAAATCAATTTTACCCTCATCATCCAATCGCTTTAATTCTTCTAATTGTGCCTTTTTATCTTGATAGTCCTGGGAGGGAGGCTTTCCTCCCACTCCTTTACGCATGCGATGCCAACTCATGTTCAGACTTTTTAGTATTCTTTGAATTGTTTTTGTACTGGGAGTTATGCCCCAGGTTTATTGAACTTTTTGGCTAACATTTTTTAATTGCCTTGGTGATTGTTTAGCCCACTCTTTAATTTGGGCTTTCTGCGAAAAGTTAAATAGTGGCTTAGAACCTCTTCATGGTTTATTATAAATTCCGATCATTCCTTCTAATTCCCACCGATTGAACCAGTTATAGAGTGTCTTATAACTTATTTGAAAAATATTCATTAACTCTCCTTTTTTTACTACTTGCGAAGCTAATATGAGGCAATGTGCTCGTTGACGTACCTGATGATGTCGGCTTTGGCGATGAATTCGTTGTAGCAATTTAGACGAAAGAGGGTTTATTTCTCTGACAAACATCATATGAAACTGTAATTAACTCATAATTTTGCCACAAATATCATTATACTATGTATTTGTGTAATTAATTCTGTCTGACTACTTAATAACTACAGGATTAAAGCACCTGACAAATGAATCGGGTCTGCTCACGCCCGATCCCATCACCTTAACCAGTCCGGATCACTGACAAGTTGACAGTCGCGACTAACGACGAAACTCAATAATAAGAAGCGAACTAATAACGTACACTCATGTGTGTGCTATTGGCTGGAAAATTGAGCAATTTTCTAGGGAACTTAAGCAATTAACCGGGAGAGAATCTTGCCACTCCGGTCAAGCTAGAATTAACACAAATCATATTGCTTGTCATGAACTTGTGTGGCTTAGGTACTCAAAAGTTTAGCAGATAAAAATGGTAAAACAATAGATAAAATCAAACACTGGCTGCTATTAAGTTATTTAATTGAGCAACTAAAACTTCTTGTTCGATGTTTATTGTAGAATTTTTGGGGCTGGTACACCGAGCTGTGACAGTTGCGTAACTCCTGGTAATATTGAAGATCAATAGAGATAGATTTTCAGGGTGGATTGGGAAAGGCAGCTTTGCCAAAATTTAAAACAAGCAAAAATGCTTAACAGAAATAAGTTAAAAGCTATAAAGCCGAACCTCATGGTCGCGACAGCAAAATCCCAAAATAATAGGTAAAATTGATGGCGACAGACATCCGACACGAGCCGGAAAACGGCTACCACTCAGAACCAACTCAGCCTTCCCTAAGAGAAAATCTGAATAGGCGATCGCTCATGCGCCTACCCCGAAGCCTGAGTGCCGTCGAAACATCGGGCTTTGGCCTCACAGGTCACGCCAATTGGTTTACCATCGCCACAGCGATCCAAGCAGCGATCGGGCCTAGCGCCATCTTCGTCTGGTTGCCCGGTATCCTCATGGGCATGATGCTCAATCTACAGGTAAAACGCATCGGCGAGTATTTCCCAGATATGGCTGGGGGAACGCCCAACTATACCGCCCGAATGCTGAAAAATTATCCGGGTCTGGGAAGTTATGCAGCGATCGGCTACTTTTTAAGCTGGGTATCAACACTGCCAATTTCTGCGATCGTACTGACGCAGCTCATCAAAGTCAACCTCAATAGTTTAGGTTTTAGCTGTCCTGAAACTTTACTAAATATTACCTTCACGCTCCTACCCTTCATTTTGACATTCAGCGGTACTCGCGCCTTAAGTATTCTGCACGCCTTTTTCGTGTTACCGACAGTCGGCGTACTATCCGTTTTTTCCATTCAGGGTCTATTCTGGTTAGCTTTTTCGTCAAACAGTCCCGGCTTTTTCCCCACCATTTGGCCGGAATTCACCTTTATTGACTGGGCTAAATGGTTTTACTTTGCTACCTACATCTTTTACTGCTGTGACTCCGCCGCCAGTTTCGTAGCGGATAGCCGCAACCCTACTAAAACCTTGCAGTTTCTCAAAATTTCCGCACTGGGGATGCTGCCTGTGATTTTAGGAGGTTCCTGGGTACTGATGCGCTTGGCCACCGCTCCTGGCCTGAAAGATGACGTATTCTTGAATGTATTAGCTGCCTGTCAGGTATTATGGGGGCCCTGGGTTCCCACCCTTGTCACCTTTCTAGTAGTCGCAAGCTGTCTTCTGAGTTGCGCGACAATTGTTTCCAACTGCCCCCGGATGCTGTACCAACTTGCCGTAGATGGGCATATTTCGCCAACATTCGCAGTTGTATCCCGACGGGGTGTATTTGGATTTGGGCTGGTCTTTGTTTTGGTTCTCAGTCTAATCTGTCTAGCTTGGGGAAATGTGCCTCGGCTGGTGGCGATTACTAATGTTGGCTTGGTTGTCTGCCTGATGATGTTCCATCTCTCACTATGGCTGCGGCGGGATCAGCCAGAAATTCGGTGGCCTTGGTGGTCGCTGGGCTTTTTCGTCGTAGATGCGGTGGTTCTGGTCGTCGGAGGCTTGGCTTGGGGTTGGCAAGACTTTATCATTGGGTTGTTTTTTCCCCTTGGCGTTTTAGCAGTGGAGGCAGGGATAAGTCGCATTGCTTTTGCCCCTTTCCATCCCTCGTGGTGGATTCGGCGTTACCGCAACAGCAGCCAGGGCAAAATCCCAGATTTTGTAGCGTCTCAGGTTGTAGTTTTAATCTTACTGATCGTCAGTGCCCTTGCTGTCGGCTGGATTTTTGGCTTCAAATTATATGCTAACTCTAGTGTTGGATTGAATTTATTCGTAGTGCTACTGGTGACAGTTGCTTTTATTGGGGTGGCAGTTGCCTGTTGGACGAGCTTACCCCAGGTCGTCTCAATGGAAGAGGCACGAGAGGGAGCAGAACAGCTTTTTACCATAGCCCTAGATGGTATTGTAGTGCTGGATGAAAATGGTGTCATTCGTCAGACTAATCCCGCTGCTGAAAGCGTCTTCGGAATAGATACTACTAGGCTAATTGGGTCTTACCTGAACAAATTACTGCCCGGATTAGGGGCTCAGCCAGAGCAGTGGCTCAGTCGCAGCGAACAAACTCTCAAGCTGCCCGATGGAGACTCGCGCATCCTGGAAGTTGCCATCTCCGACCGATTTTCTCAAGATGCTTCCCTTTCTAATCAGGATCTGCAAGAATATGTGGCGATCGTGCGCGATATCACCGATCGCAAGCAAGCCCAAGAAGCACTGCAAAAAGCTAATGAAGAACTAGAAATCAAAGTCGAGGAGCGTACATCTGAACTCCGCTATACTGTAGAACAATTGCAGAACGAGATTGAAGAGCGCCAGCAGATTGAAGCAAATCTTAGAGCTATGCAAAATCAGATTGTTGTCCAAGAAAAACTAGCTTCTTTGGGCAGTTTAACAGCAGGCATTGCCCACGAAATCAGAAACCCCTTAAACTTTGTCAACAACTTCTCAGAACTTTCTGCGGAATTAACCGAAGAACTGTTTGAAAAAATTGAAAATCAAGCCGAACGTTTAGATCCTGAAACCAGTGAGGATATTGCCGAGCTATTAACCGACCTCACAGCTAATCTTAAAAAAATCAATCAACACGGTCAAAGAGCAGACAAAATCGTTGGCAATATGCTTTTGCATTCGAGGGGACAAAGCGGTCACTGGGAAGCTACAGATATAAATAGTTTATTAGCCGAATATATCAATCTAGCCTATCACGGGATGCGAGCTAAGGAAGCTGCTTTTAACATTACCATAGAAACCGACTATGACAATGACATTGGCGAAGTAGAGGTCGTGCCACAAGACATCGGCAGGGTTTTTCTTAACATTATTAGCAATGCTTGCTATGCAGCCTATAAAAAGAAACAAGAAATCGGAGAAGACTTTTCACCGCTGCTTGACGTGAGAACTCGAAATCTTGTTGACGCGATTGAAATCCGCATTCGCGATAATGGCTCAGGTATAAAACCAGAGGTCCTCGATAAAATTTTTAATCCCTTTTTTACTACAAAGCCACCAGCCGAAGGTACTGGTCTAGGTCTTTCTATCAGTCAGGATGTTATCGTCCAGCAACATCGAGGATCACTAAAAGTCGAAACAGAAGTAGGAAAATACACAGAGTTTATAATCAAATTGCAAAAAAAAGTAGCAGAAATTAAGGATTTCAAAAAATGAAAGTAATGGTTGTAGACGACGAGGAAGATATTCAGTCACTGTTCAAGCAGAAATTTAGGAAAGAAATCAAAGCAGGAAAAATTCAATTTCATTTTTGCCTGTCAGCCGAGGCAGCTTTGAAATACTTAGAGAACCAGGATGAAGCGTCTATCGTATTGATTTTATCGGATATTAATATGCCAGGAATGAATGGGCTCGAACTGCTAAGGATTCTCAAAGAAAAGTTTCCCGATTTAAAAGTTTTTATGATTACGGCTTATGGAGATGAGAAAAATTACCAAACCGCAATGGCTTATGGAGCTGATGACTATATTACTAAGCCTGTTAATTTTGATACACTCAAAAATAAAATACTCAATCTGGAGTAAATTGACAAGAAAAAATATTGAGTAATGGGTAATGGGTAATTGAAAGCAGCACCTTAGTCGCTGGGGGGGTGACAAAGAGGTCTACGAGATAGACTGTATAAGGGTTGCGGCCCGCATACCTTGTTGATAAAAGCGGCGTTTATTGGGAGTTAACTTCATTAACTGTTCTACCTCGTCAGAATATTGTTCGAGATAATTAACCCACTTTTCTCCATCTAAACCTACACCAAATGTACTCCGTCTTTGATATCTTTTTTTAGGTTCTTTGCGGCGAGATACATATTTTTGCACCTGCTTTTTCCTCATTTCAGTGCCTTGAAATATTCCCGAACTGTACGCAAGTGTCATGAGCAGAATCATGTTAATAAGTCGGTCTCCTTTTAAGCTAGTTCCTTCAAGATCGTAGCCTCCTGTTTTACAATCTCGAAACATTTCTTCAATGCCCATCCGTTGCTTGTAAGCATCGATAGCTGTCGGCAATGACCCTAAATCTGTGAGTATAAACCACGCTTCATCAACCTTCCATCCCCCGTAGTTCCTTTTCCACTTACAAGCAAGATAAAATCCGGTCGCAGGTCGAGTTTTCCTCACTCTTTTACCTTGAAAATATAAAGAGGTTCCTGGCACTATTCCTAATTCATCTAACCGTTGCCAAACTAAATGTTCCGTTTCGATACAATGATTTTTTTTCAGTCTTAAACAAAAAGATACACCCTTTTCCCTTAGCCAGTTTCCCAAATCGACAGAACAAAATTCACGGTCTCCTAAAACGATGACTTTATATTCTGAAAATAATGGTAAAACAGGCTGTAAATGGGTTGTTTGTGATTCAAAGTTACTGTTTCCCAATTTGGGCAACAGTGACCAGTATAATGGAATTGCTCTTCGCTCCCAGATCAGGCTAACCATAAAGAGATTAATGCGGCCCCATTGACTGCGGTCGATTGCGATTGATAAAGTTTGACCAACACGGCAATAAGTAATCAACCAATAAGTAATTAATGGGAACCAAATTAGTGAGATAGTTAAGTGAGGCAAATCGAGAAATCTTTGTAGTTTTCTACGCCGACTTTCTGTTGTAATTGGATAGGGAAATACCCGCGAGAGCCGTTCTAATCTCACTTGTTTTTCTGATTGTATCAAGGGTAGCAAGATTTCAATCAGTTTAAATTGAGCTGAACTTAGTTGTTTTTTTAAATGAATGAGGTAGAATGTTGGTATCATTATTTTTGAGATAGGCAAGCGTGTAACAATTATGCTGCCTATCTTTTTTTAGCACACATTGGCTCAATCCTTACAAAGTATGGGTTTCAGGCTGGTTGTTACCCCCCCAGCCTTAGTCGAGTTAAAATTGCTCAATAGCATTTTCCTTCTGTCCTTCTGGAGCGCTAATTTTTTGTGAGTTTTAAGAGTCAATTAAAAATTAATATGTCAGCAAAAATACTGTTTGTGGATGATGAACCCTATTTAGAATTTCTACTTTCCCAGAGATTTAGGAAAAAAATCAGCGCCGAAAAATGGTCCCTTTTTTATGCCCACAATTGCGTACAAGCGCTGGAAAGTTGAAACAACATCCGAATCTAGATAGAATAGTGACCGATCTTAATATGCCTGAAATGGATAGCTTGACTTTACTCTCTAAACTTAACCCTCTTTTGTCACTCTCGTGGTAGTATAATCAGTGACACACCCCAAAAGCATTGCCAGTCCTATGGTAGAGCCTCCTCAACCAGTACCCGCAGTCAAATTTATAGATGAATACTGTCAAATTTACCAAAACATATTTCCACAAGTTAGGAGCTTTGAAGCTTTTAATTACTTACATATCGGTATTATATCGGACATAAAACGCAAAACACTACCATTAATAGCGAAAGTTATAGGGCTAAATAATCATCAAGCATCACACAACTTTTTAACACAATAACCCTGGGATGTACAATAATTAAGGAAGCAACGATTAGAATTAATATTATATGTACTGCAAGGACTTCTATTACTAATAATTGACGAGACAGGAGATAAAAAAGGGGATGCGACTGATTATGTAAAACGGCAGTACATTGGAAATTTATTTAGGTAAAACAGATAATGGTATTGTTGCAGGGTAAACGCATCTAAATTAAGTTGACATAAAATCATATTTGTGCCTGAGTTATTCTCTGAAAAAACCCTTCTTAAAACTCTTAAATATGATGCAATTAACCCAGTTAAAATCGAGCTTTAAGAACTTCTGAATTCTTAAAGCTGAATCAATTTAGATCGGGAATCCGTTTGAGTTTTCGAGCGTTAGCTGGCCGAGTATAAAATTTTAACTAAATAATTATTATCCATTCCCGCCAGATACCGCTTCATTTTTAAACTTCCTTTAAATCCTTTTTCCTGTTTCAGTAAACTGACAGCTAAACGACGTAAAAGAGCAAAATTTTCAGGAGAATGATCTTTACGAATGCGACTCTTGTCT
>NZ_JAUBQS010000155.1:0-1977 GCF_036701355.1 Microcoleus sp. Pol12B3 | reverse complement strand
GATGTGTTTTTCCTCAATCAAAGTGTGGGTAGCGACATCATTAATGATTTCCGCAAGGGAGAGGATTTAATTGGGTTGAATTCTGGTTTGAGTTTTAATCAACTCAGTATTACTTCCAGCAACAATCAAACTTTGATTACTGTGACGGACACCAATCAATTGTTGGCGAAGCTTAACAATATTACCCCCGGTATTCTCACCGCTACCGATTTCACTCAGGTAACACTCTAACTGGCTGGGGTAGGGTGTACCATAAGCAGCCCGCCCGCTTAGAAGTGGTGAAGAAAGCTCTCAAACTCCTGAAATTTGGGGGATGACGTTAGCGCAGCCCGCCCCTAGGGGGGCTACGCCAACGAAGAGGAGCGATCTGATTCTTTTCAACAGCGATCGGTAATAAATCTTGTTTATTGCCGATCGCCCACACCTAGAATGAGGCACATCCGTTTATTGCACTCCCGATCTGGCTAGCCATCAGCAGCGCCCGAATAAAACCTGGTTTTTCAGCCACTAAATTTCTGATTTTGGGAAACTTTTTTTGAGATCAAAAAAAGTTAAATTAATCAAATATTTAGGCGATTTTCCTGGTTTTAGCTCAGGTGAATGTATCAGGTACTAGCTAAAGCCATTGTCATTATTTTGGCAGTGCCAAAATAATGTGATGAATGTGATATTGCCAAGGCAGCCAAAGGGTTTGATGCACTATTTCTATCGCTAATGGTGGGCATTGCCAACCTAAACATAGAGGTAGGTTCCCAGTCCCGGACTATTTACATTACATCCTCTGCACTTAACTGCTAAAAAGCTCGCAATTCTCACACAGCAAAAGCTGATTGTGGAGACACTTCGGTAAATGAGGGATAAAACAATCTTACCTAAATAAATTTGAATTTATCCCATGGATCACCGAAGTTTTAATTCTGCCTACTGCCTTCTGCATCTCTAGCCTTCTACTTTCAAGGTGAATCTACCAGCAAATAGTAAACATTCTCATGGGTATGCGAAATGAATTCAACTTTTGCCACCAACATGGATTCACAATCTGTTCTCCACAATGCTGGTTCTAAATCTATTGTCTTCATTGATTCCGGTCTAGATGACTATCAAACTCTTGCGGGTGGCGTGCTTCCCGGTGCAGAAATCATCATTTTAGATAAAAATGGTAACGGAGTCGAGCAAATTACTGCGAAACTGCAAACAATTTCTGCTGCTGGGGAAACTGTAGACCAAGTTCACATTTTTTCTCACGGTAATTCTGGCAGCTTGCAGCTAGGTTCTGCAACGCTGAATTCGGATAATTTGCCGCAATATGAAAGCCAGTTGCAAAATTGGCGAAATGCGCTAAGCGACAAAGCAGATATTGTGCTTTATGGTTGCGATGTTGCGGCGGGTTCGGGAAGCGATTTTGTCGATCGCCTGGGCGAGTTAACCGGGGCTGATATTGCGGCATCTAGCGATCGCACTGGCCGCGGAGGTAACTGGAATTTGGAGTTTGCCAAGGGTGATATTGAAGCACCGCTAGCCTTGACTCCAGAAGCAATGGCTGATTATCAAGGGACTTTAAAGACTATTACCGTTACCAACAATAATGATAGCGGACCCGGTTCCTTGAGAAATGCGATCGCCTCCGCAGCAGCCGACGATACCATTCAATTTGAATCGAGTCTTGCCAGCAAAACAATTACTCTCACTTCCGGTCAACTTGTCATCAACAAAAACTTGACAATTGATGCTGTTGGTGCAGCCAATTTAACCATCAGCGGCAACAATGCTTCGCGGGTAATCCGCACAGAAGGTGCAACAAATGTCACTATAAAAAACCTGATTGTTGCCAACGGCAAAGTTTCTGGAACCGATCCGAATAATGAGGCAACTAGCGCCGGTGGTGCCATTCAAACAGGAAGTAGCAGCACTTTAACTTTAGAAAATTGCCAAGTCAATAATAATGTTGCCGGTTTTGGTGGTGGCATTTACACGGGT
>NZ_JAUBQS010000063.1:0-35575 GCF_036701355.1 Microcoleus sp. Pol12B3 | reverse complement strand
ACTCAGTTGTCCTAATCGGTTGATTAGGCTAACCGTCCCTGAGTATTTCTACTCATTTAGGTTAAACGAATCGCACATGATTGCATTTATTGTACCGCGTCGAGAAGCGGGGGCTGCAGGGGGATTGCCTCACTTGGGGCCCTGGCTGGGGTTGGCTGGGTACGATCGCTCCGCTGTTGGATCTGCGATCGCCTTTAGGAGTAAGAGTGTCAACTTGGGCAAGCCGTGTATGTCCATCTTTAGAGAGCAAAAAAAGTTGAGAATTGATTAACTACTGCCTTTTGCTAAACTAAAAGCAGCTAGCAGGATTGTTGAGCGAACAGGAACATAAAAATATGACTGTCAACTCTGTTCAAAATTCCGAAGCCTGTCAAGAACACTCGATCGTTGACGTGCAGCATACCACCTGCTGCATTGTGGGAGGTGGGCCGGCAGGTGCTGTTTTAGCATTACTTTTAGCGCGGCAAAACATTCCAGTCATGCTGCTAGAAGTACACAAAGATTTCGATCGAGAATTTCGCGGCGATACGCTGCATCCCTCAGTAATGGAAATTATGGAGCAATTGGGTTTAGCAGAAAAATTGTTGGAATTGCCCCATACAAAAATGCGCCAACTTACCATCCAAGCTGCTGGAAATACCGCCACACTCGTAGATTTGTCCGGTCTCAAAACCAAGTATCCTTACATCAGTATCCTTCCCCAAGTCAAGTTTCTCGAATTTATCACTGCCGAAGCGCAGCGCTACCCCAGCTTTCAGCTAGTAATGGGAGCTAATGTCCAAGAAACGATCGTAGAAAATGGGGTTGTGTGCGGAATTCGATACCGGGGACAAGGGGGATGGCATGAAGTGCGATCGACCCTCACAGTCGGTGCAGACGGTCGATTTTCCCGCCTGCGCCAATTAGCAGGTTTTGAACCGATTAAAACTTCCCCGCCGATGGATGTCCTGTGGTTTCGTTTGCCGCGCAGTCCCCATGATGTCCAAAATTTCGGCGTGGGAGGTCGAGCTGTTGGAGGTCATTTATTAGCCATAATTGACCGATTGGATTATTGGCAACTCGGTTACATTATTCTGAAAGGCAGCTATCAGAAATTGCGCGAATCAGGAATAGAAGCTTTGCAAAAATCTGTTGCTGAATTAGCACCAGAATTTGCAGATAGAGTTGAGCAACTGAAAGATTGGTCGCAAATTTCTTTTCTGTCCGTTGAATCCAGTCGCCTTCACCGCTGGTATCGTCCGGGTTTGCTCTTAATTGGGGATGCCGCTCACGTCATGTCGCCCGTAGGCGGTGTGGGAATTAACTATGCTATTCAAGATGCTGTCGTCGCGGCTAATGTACTCAGCGCCTCCCTGAAAAACGATCGCGTGCATCTGTGGGATTTGGCAGAAGTGCAGCGACAGCGGGAGTTACCCACGCGGGTAATTCAAGCATTTCAGTCGTTTGTACAGGAGCAAATTATTAAAGGGGCATTAAATAGCGATCGACCGTTTACACCGCCACCTTTTTTGCAGTTACCAATTTTGCGAAATATTCCAGCGCGATTAATTGGTTTTGGATTAAACCGGGTTCGGGTGCGAAATCAATGAGATACACCTATACTTAAGTTATACCTATTATCAAAGTAGAGGTAGCCTGAATGACCGGATTAGAAGTATTGCAGTCAGTTAAGTTTCTCAATCTAAAAGGCAAACAAGTTGCTGTCTTAGATGTCGAAACTTGGCAAGCACTCATCGAATGGTTAGAGACTTTAGAAGATTTGCAAATTGCCAAACAAGCATTAAATGAGTTAAAAGCTGCTGGTGCAAATCGCGAGCGTGCCGGTTGGCCTAAATGGGAAGCAGTTAAAGATAAGTGGGATGAAGATTGAGGTTATTACAAGTAGGAATTACGCACGGGTTTCAGAAACCAGTTTTTTTTATTAAAATTTTTCGCACCCACAGATTCGGTAAAAAACCCGGTTTCTTTGGCAGAATCGATTTTAGAGGAAAGCGATGATTGAAAAACTTACTCCCGAACAAGAAAAATTAATCCTAGTTTATGATGAAAAGTGGAGGAAACTTATATATTCTACTGCACCTATCGATCGCGAAAAAGCAGCAAAAGCAGTTAAACAAGCTTACCTTGGAATTGATGAAAAAGAACCGGAAATTATTTTTTGCAGCAGCCCCTATGAAGGTGCTAATCTTGTTCTTGGCTACGAGCGAGCGATTAATCAGCTATACGAAGAATTCGGAGTCAACCTTGTTGACAGATTTAATGAGGAAGTGTACGATCGTGCTTGGTCCAACTTCAACGCACAGATTTCCGAAGAGGTATATTGCCAGATTAACCTACAATTTTGGACTCATATTGATGATTTTTTTCGAGATATGTTAGACGAAAAATTGTATCGAAACCAAGACTTTTTAGCTGTAGATGCTTATAGCTATATCGATCCTATATTATGGGCAGAAGTTTGTGCATTTTGTGACTTCTTTGTTTCCGTATTAAAGTGCAATCCTAATGGTATTAACTGGCAAGCACTGCTATTTTTTACAACTCAATGCGGCTGGATATTTCCCTATGAAAAAGTTTGTATTGTGTGCGATCGCCCCCGCATCTTCTCTTTCGACTCCCAACACCGCCTCCACGCCGAAGGAGGGCCCGCAATTCAATTTTCTGACGGATACAGCATCTATTCCTATCACGGCGTCACCTTACCGGAAAAATACGGAAAACTGCACCCCCATGAATGGCAATCTCAATGGGTTTTAGAGGAAGAAAACGCGGAAATCAGGCGAGTGCTAATTCAAGGAATTGGTTACGATCGCATAGCCCGCGAATTAGCAGCCGTTGAATTAGATACTTGGCAAGAATACACGTTATTAAAAATTGATACAAAGGTTGACGTGGAGCCGATTTATCTGTTAAAGATGACTTGTCCCAGCACCGGATTTATTCACGCTTTGCGAGTCCCGCCCGATATCAACTCAGCCAGAGAAGCGATTAAATGGGTGAATTGGGGAGTCGATTATGAGGATTTTTCAGTACAAACTTGAATTGCAACAAACAGTAAAACTTTACAATGGCGATCTGGAACTGCGATCGATCCTATTGAAGCTAAAATCAAACAACAACCCCAAATAAATCTATGGGACTCTTTGATAAGATTCGAGGCGAATTTGTCGATATCATCGAATGGTTGGACAATACCAGCGACACCATTGCCTATCGATTCGAGCGCCACCAAAACGAAATCAAACAAGGTGCTAAACTAACTGTACGACCGGGACAAATAGCAGTCTTTGTCAGCGAAGGCCAAGTTGCCGATGTCTTCGATCCGGGAATGTACGAACTTTACACCCGCAACTTACCCGTTCTCAGTACCTTAAAAGGTTGGCCCTACGGTTTCAACTCTCCCTTTAAAGCAGAAGTCTACTTTTTTAACACCAAAATATTTACGAACCTGAGATGGGGAACCTCTAACCCTATAATTATCCGCGATCCAGAACTCGGTCCCGTGCGAATGCGGGCTTTTGGCACATACAACATTAAAGTTTCCCATCCCGAAAAACTCTTAAAACAACTAATCAGCACTGACGGACTATTTCAAGTAGATGAAATCAGCGAACAGCTACGCAATACAATAGTCAGTGCCTTTGCCAATTGGGTTGGCAATTCCCGCGTTCCCCTGCTAGACTTTGCAGCCAACTACACCCAGATGGGCGAACAGGTACGAGTTGCCATAGAGCCAAATATCCAGCAGTTCGGGTTAGAATTAACTCAGCTATTAATTGAAAACATCTCGATGCCGCCTGAAGTTGAAGCAGCACTCGACAAACGAGCCTCAATCGGACTTCTGGGAAATATGCAGCAATATACCCAATATCAAGCTGCTAAGGCCATAGAAGCATCAGCAAATAACCCCAGCGGCGGCAATCAAGCATTAGAATTGGGCATGGGAATGGCACTAGGTCAACAAATGACAAATATGATGCAGTCACCAGCATCCCAAACTCCGCCGCCACCTCCCCCGCCAATACAACATCAGTGGTATATTGCCCAGAACGGTCAACAATCAGGCCCTTTTGGATTGGATCAACTTCTGCAAAATGGTTTGACACATCAGGTAATGGTTTGGCGTGCAGGTTTTGATGGCTGGAAGTTAGCATCGCAAGTGCCGGAATTAGCATTTTTGTTGGCGACAGTACCGCCGCCTCCCCCGCCAGCGGCCGCCTAAAATTTTGCATATTTAGTTAATTGGTAATTAGTAATTAATCTGCTTTCCCAATTACTAATTACCAATTACATCACCAATAAACTATTATGAATACTTCGGAACCTGCTGTTAAACGTTTTCCCTGTCCTAGCTGCGGGGCTTATTTAGAGTTCAACCCCCAAGCAGGAAAACTCAAGTGTGCTTACTGCGGCTGGCAAGATGCAATTCCCCAAAGTGCTGAAGAGGTAAAGGAAAACTCTTACGAACAATATCTCCACTTCGACGAAACAACGCTGACAGCTTTATCAACAACAGCCTTAGAAGTAAAATGCAATGATTGCGGAGCAAGTGTTACTTTTGAACCGCCGAAAGTAGCGGGTAAATGTCCATTTTGTGCTTCTCCAATTGTGACGCAACCTGCAAAGGCTAGCCCGAGTGTGCATCCAGAGGGAATTGTTCCTTTTGAAGTTACTGATAAACAGGCCAGAGAAAGCATTCAGAAGTGGCTAAGCAATCGCTGGTTTGCTCCTTCTGCTTTGAAATCCCTAGCGCAACAGGAGAAAATTCAAGGGGTTTATTTGCCGTTTTGGACTTACGACACTTATACGGTTAGTTACTATCAGGGTTCTCGCGGAGAACACTACTACGAGACTGAAACTTATACGGAAACAAACTCGCAGGGCGAAACTGAAACTAAGACTCGCCAAGTGCAACATACCAGGTGGTGGCCTGCTTCTGGCAGAGTCGATCGCTCTTTTGATGATATTCTGATTCCGGCCACAACTTCAGTCGATCGCCCGCGCCTGGATGCGTTAGAACCTTGGCATCTCAAGGAGTCGCTGCGTCCTTACAATTCATCTTATTTAGCTGGGTTTGAAGCGCAGCGATCGCAAGTTTCTCTCACTCAAGGGTTTGAATCTGCTAAAAATGTCATGGCCGGTACTATTCACTTCGATGTTTGTAGGAATATTGGTGGCGACGAGCAGCGGGTTCACAGCATTTCCACTGATTACAATGCTATCACTTTTAAGCATATTTTGCTACCTGTGTGGCTGTGCGCCTATCGCTATCAAAACCAGCGATATCAAGTAATGGTTAATGCTCGCACCGCTGAAGTTCAAGGCGAGCGTCCCTACAGTGTTTGGAAAATTACTGCTGCTGTTGTTAGCGGTGTCGTACTTGCGGGTGTTATGTATTTATTGTTTACTGGTAATTGGAGATATATCCGTGTTCCCGGTCTGCCTCAACCGCAACCCCAACCAACTTCCTTACCTGTACCGAGCCAAAAATTACCGCCAGCGCCTGTTCCCTCTACCGCACCTGTACCGAGCCAAAAATTACCAACAGCGCCTGTTCCGTCTGCTAATTAGTTCATTCTTCATTTTTTATTGAAACGAAGTACAACCGCATCTCTGAGCGATCGCCCTTACAGAAGAGTGCGATCGCTTTTTAAACTGTATTGCCAACATTCAACTCACCGAGGCGCTTCAAAATACTCAGCACGCTGTACAAATCATTCCCCGGATTGAACATAGAAAACCAGCGAGAAAAAGCATACTGTGGTGTTTCCCCCTTAACTAATTTGACAAATAAAAAACTAGAGCCATTCATTAACAATCCGTAAGTAGGTCGATCGGCACTCAGATTAGCTAACATATAAGCTAGTAACTGCGGAATCCCGACCTCCAAAGAAAACGCAGCCTTCTTGGACTCGATCACCACTACCCAAAACTCCTGAAACAAAGCCAAAACATCCAACTGTCCCCTGACAATCACTCCCTCGTCTTCGTCAACAATTTCTACAGATTTTTCTGAAGTAACATGAAAAGGAGCAAGATAAAAATCAGCTAAATCCAAAAACGGAGACAGCACCACCATTTTGACTGTATTTTCGAGCAGCGGCGGATGTTTGAGCAAATTCCTGTAACTTGCTTTCACTCTGTCTAGTCGTTGTTTTTCATAATCACTGATTTCTGGCAAATCATCTTGCCACTCGCGAAAAAATTGGTCATCCTCAACCCACTCAATTTTGAAGTTAGTTTCCAAATCATTCAGCGCGACATTTCTAGCTTGAATTGTTTGTACCATAAATTTAACTAATTTATTGAAATTTGCCTCATAATTTATGATAGCAATTATGAGGCAAATTTCTGTTAATTGCGTTTCCTAGGGCATAGGGCACTAGGGCACTTAAGGTCAGACCCGCAGTCCGGCAAGTCCGGCAAGGGTTGAAACCGCTGCCTCAAAGCTAAAGTCCTCTTTTAGAGGACTGAAGAACTCATTAGTCCTCTAAAAGAGGACTTGCGCTATGAGACAGGGAATTAATTCCCTGGCGGACTTTCGGGCTAAGCCGACACCTCCAAGCACAGCCGTGTCCCTACAGATTTTCCAAAAAAATGTAACGAGTTGTAAAGTATAATTAAACCGAAGCGAACACAGAGGCCAAGTAGTATCAAATGCGAGTTGCGATCGCCGGAGCAGGCTTAGCAGGACTTTCCTGCGCTAAATATCTTACCGACGCGGGCCACACCCCCATCCTCCTAGAAAGTCGGGACGTACTCGGCGGCAAAGTAGCCGCCTGGAAAGATGCAGACGGCGACTGGTACGAAACCGGCCTCCACATCTTCTTCGGTGCATACCCGAATATGCTCCAACTATTCAAAGAACTTGACATCGAAGACCGGCTGCAATGGAAAGAACACAGCATGATTTTCAATCAGCCGGAAACCCCCGGAACCTATTCCCGCTTTGACTTTCCCGACCTTCCGGCTCCCTTCAACGGCGTCGCAGCCATCTTGAGCAACAACGATATGCTCACCTGGCCCGAAAAAATCCGCTTTGGCATCGGTTTGATTCCAGCGATGCTTCAGGGTCAAAACTATGTCGAAGCAATGGACAAATACTCGTTTTCCGACTGGCTCAAAAAGCAAAACGTCCCCCCCAGAGTCGAAAAAGAAGTATTCATCGCCATGTCCAAGGCGCTCAATTTCATTGACCCCCACGAAATATCCGCAACCATACTGCTGACAGCCCTCAACCGCTTCCTGCAAGAGAAAAATGGCTCGAAAATGGCCTTTTTAGACGGTTCCCCCACAGAGAGGTTGTGTCAGCCGATGGTAGACTACATAACTGAGCGCGGCGGTGAAGTCCGGCTGAATGCACCCATCGGGGAGTTTTTGCTCAACGATGACAACACGGTGCGCGGCTTCCAGATTCGGGGAGTAAAAGGGGCAGAGTCAGAAATTCTGACGGCCGATATTTACGTTTCCGCGATGCCGGTTGACCCGCTGAAGCTGATGATGCCGAAACCTTGGGGCGAAATGGATTATTTCAAACAGCTCGAAGGCTTGGAGGGAGTACCCGTCATTAATGTACACTTGTGGTTCGATCGCAAATTAACTGATATCGACCATTTGCTGTTCTCGCGATCGCCCCTGCTGAGCGTCTACGCCGACATGAGCAACACCTGCCGCGAATATGCCAACCCAGACAAATCCATGCTGGAACTGGTTTTAGCACCGGCCAAAGACTGGATAGGCAAGTCTGACGAAGATATCGTCGCAGCCACAATGGTCGAGTTAGAAAAACTCTTTCCCGATCAAATCCCAGAACCAGCCAAACTGCTCAAATATCACGTAGTCAAAACCCCACGTTCCGTCTACAAAGCCACTCCCGGACGCCAGCAGTGCCGTCCCACACAAACAACTCCCATTAGCAATTTCTATCTAACGGGGGATTATACGATGCAGCGTTATCTTGCGAGTATGGAAGGTGCCGTGCTTTCTGGTAAGCTGACAGCGCAGGCTATTTCGACGGCCAATAACAAATGAAAAATTAAGAATTTTTCATAAAGACGTAAAAGAATCTCCCGTTTTCTAAACGGGGGAAAATCAGTTCTAATCTTTAAATTTCTTATTCTCGGATGCTGCAACTGTCAAAACTCCAGTGCATGAGAACTCTGGCCTCTGTTGATGACTCCTACGAACTGTGCCGCCAAGTCACGGCGAGTTATGCCAAAAATTTTTATTTAGGCACTCAACTCATGCCCGAAGCCAAGCGTCGGGCGATTTGGGCGATTTACGTCTGGTGCCGCCGCACCGACGAACTCGTAGACGGGCCGGGTTCTGATGCAACGACCCCTGAAACCCTCAATCTGTGGGAAAAACGGCTAGAATCTGTGTTTGCCGGCCATCCTCACGACGACTACGACGTAGCGTTGGTGGATACGCTGTCTCGTTTCCCGATCGACATTGGGCCGTTTCGAGAGATGATTGCGGGCCAGCAAATGGACTTGTACCGCAGCCGCTACGAAACTTTTGAAGAGCTCAATCTTTACTGTTATCGAGTAGCGGGTACTGTAGGGCTGATGTCGATGTCTGTCATGGGTGTGGACGAGTCGAATCCCGCTGCTAACTGGAATTGGCACTGGGGCAATAAAATTCCCAAAGAAGAAGCCATCTCCCTCGGTATTGCCAAGCAGTTGACTAATATTCTGCGCGATGTCGGAGAAGACGCCCGCCGCGGCCGCATTTACATTCCCTTAGAAGACTTAGCCTTGTTTAACTACACCGAAGAAGATTTATTCAACGGTGTAATTGACAACCGCTGGCGGGAATTGATGCGGTTTCAAATTCAGCGAGCTCGCAAATTATACGCCAGCGCCGAACCGGGAATTAAAGTGCTCAGTCCCGATATCCGCTGGACTGTTTGGGCGGCTACAATGCTGTACAGCAGAATCTTAAATGCGATCGAACGCAATCAATATGATGTGTTTCAGAAGCGGGCTTATGTTAGCAATTCTCAGAAACTGCTGTGTCTCCCCGCCGCTTGGCTGAAGTCAAAAGTGCTTTAGCCATAGGTAATTTTGCTGGCGATCGGGCAACGGGTAAGGGGTATTTGTCAAGTTACAAATTATTATGATGTCCAGCAAATTGCATATTAGGTTTGTGGGGACGCGGTAGTGGCGTGTCCCTACGTTTGGTGTGTTAATTGGAGTCAAAGTGGTGGTGTAGCGGGTGAAATTTTCAATTGGGCGATCGAACTTTCCAACAATTGCTTTTCCTGCTGGAGTTTTGCTTCTAAATTTTGAATTTGTTCTCGGCGGGCTTCAACTTCAATCAAGCGGCGAGACAATTCTTGACTCTGCAAAGTGAGAGATTGCCTCCAATCTTCTGCTTTCTGGGCTTCTTGCTGCAAAAAATCGGGAGTAAAGCCTGTTGTTAAATATTTCTCAACTAATTGTAGTACCCAGTTTGTAGCTGCTTGAATATTTAAAACCTGGTTATTTTCGCCAATATCTGCTAATACTAGCATCCCTTCATTTAAAACATTAGTTGCAGAGTTAATTGGAGTTTGAGCAAAATCTGGCGGTAGGGTCAAGATAGTTTCTTCAAAAAGCATAGCCCAAGTATCCTCAGCATTTTGGCAAGCCAGCAATTGCAGACTTATCTCGCCTAAAATTTCCTGATTTTGTACTTGGGCTAAATATAACATGAGGGTAATTAGTGATGGCTTATTAGTTATTCATAACTGGTAATTGGTAAAAACAGCTATCCGTGTATCCCTGCATTCCGTGTCGTGCTATTAGTTATTGGTAATTGTATGATTTACGATCTTCTAGGGGCGGGTTTTACAAACAATTTATGCTTGAAACTAACTATCTCGTAAACCCGCCCCGGCAAAAGTCAACAGTCAACTATTAAAACAACTTTAGCCGATCGCGCAAAATCTCGGCTTGTTTTTCGGCTTCCGCCAAAGCATCCCTCGCCCCCTGAACCACATCAGGAGTAGCCTTATCCACAAACTTCTGATTAGTCAAGCGCGCCGCAGTATGCTTAATTTCAGCTTCCACCTTGCTCAACTTCTTCTCTAATTTAGCACGCAAAGCGGCCAAATCCACGACCCCAGCCAGAGGAATCAATACTTGCACAGTACCGACCACCCCAGCAATTGTCTGTCCCAAATCTGCATCCAAACTAGCAGTAACTGTCAGATTCTCGACTTTTGCCAAATCCTGAATGTAAACACCTCCATCTGAGATGATTTGGCGTTCTTTCTCGCTTTCGCTTTGCAAAATCGCCGTCACCTTCACACTGGGTTTGATATCAGCATCTGCCCGCAAATTGCGAATAGTGCGAATTGTACCGAACAACAACTCAAACTGCTGTTCTAATTCAGCATCAATTAGCGAGGTATCGGCTTCAGGATAAGCTTGCAAAGCCAAACATCGATCGTCACCTGTTTGAGTCAGAGTGTGCCAAATCTCCTCAGTAATGTGCGGCATAAAAGGATGCAGTAGTTTCAGAATCCCTTCCAACACAAAAGCAAAAGTTTGCTGTGCCACTTTCTTAGAATTTGGTTCAGCATCCTGCTGCAAGCGAGACTTGACTAACTCAATATACCAGTCACAGAAATCGCCCCAGATAAACTCATAAAGTCCCTTCGCCGCTTCCCCCAAACCGTAATTTTCCAAACAATTGCGGCTTTCTTGCACAACTTGATAATAGCGAGACAGAATCCAGCGATCGCACAATTCCAAACCACCTCCCCCAGAAGGACTTCCCAACTGTTCCGGAGTCTGTCCCTCCAAATTCATCATCACAAACCTAGCCGCATTCCACAACTTATTCGTGAAGTTCCGCGAAGCTTCCACTGATTTCGATTCATCAGTTTTGCGATCGTACTCCATGCGAATATTTTGACCGGCCCCAACCACTTCCTTAACCAAAGTGTAGCGCAAAGCATCAGTACCGTACTTGCTAATCAACAGCAGCGGGTCGATACCATTATTTTTACTCTTAGACATTTTCTGACCGTTTTCATCCAACACCAAACCGTGAATGTAAACAGTATCAAAAGGCATCTTTTCAGTAAAATGTCCTGCCATCATCGTCATTCTAGCAACCCAGAAAAAGATGATATCAAAACCTGTAACCAAAGTAGTTGTCGGATAGTAAAACTCCAAATCTTTAGTTTGGTCCGGCCATCCCAAAGTTGAGAAAGGCCACAACCCGGACGAAAACCAAGTATCCAATACGTCTGGATCTCTTGCTAGCTGCACGTCATTACCAAATTTAGCCGTAGCTTTTTCCTTAGCTTCAGCTTCAGTTTTCGCCACCACAAACGGCGTCGTGTCAGTAATTTCTCCTTGGGTTTCGCTAACAGCATACCAAGCCGGGATTTGGTGTCCCCACCACAATTGTCTGGAGATACACCAATCCTTCAGCTTCACCAACCAATCCCGATAAACCTTTGTCCATCTGTCAGGAACAAAGACTGGTGAGTTACTTTTATCTAATGCTTCTAAAGCGCGTTGAGAAAGAGGATCTATCTTCACAAACCATTGCGTAGATATCAAAGGTTCGACCGGAACCTTGCCGCGTTCGCTGTAGGGAACTGTATGCTTATAATCTTCTATTTTAACCAAAACCCCGTCAAGTTCTAAGCGCTGCACCACATTTTTCCGGGCAACAAATCGGTCTTGTCCCTGGAACTCTCCGGCATTTTCATTTAAAGTGCCGTCCTTATTCATAATATTAATAAACGGCAAATTGTGACGCTTACCCATCTCGAAGTCATTCGGGTCGTGGGCGGGAGTCACCTTGACACAACCAGTTCCGAAAGTCGGATCGACAAACTCATCAGCAATGATGGGGATTTCGCGATTGACGATCGGCAAAGTCACTGTTTTACCGATAAGATGTTTGTAGCGATCGTCCTGTGGATTCACCGCCACCCCAGTATCCCCCAACATCGTTTCCGGCCGAGTCGTCGCCACCTCCAAATAACCAGAACCATCCGTCAAAGGATAGCGGAAATGCCACAAATGGCCGTCAACTTCCTGCTGGTCTACCTCCAAATCCGACACAGCAGACTGACTCGCCGGACACCAATTCACCAGGTAATTGCCGCGATAAATCAGCCCCTCATCGTACAGGCGGACAAACGCTTCTAAAACCGCAGCGGATAAGCCTTCATCCATCGTAAAGCGTTCGCGCGACCAATCGACAGACACGCCCAAACTGCGTAATTGATTAGTAATAGTATTGCCCGATTCAGCTTTCCACTCCCAGGCCCGTTCCAAGAATTTTTCTCTACCTAAATCGTGGCGAGTTTTGCCTTCTGCTTTGAGTTGCTTTTCGAGAATAGTTTGAACGGCGATGCTAGCATGATCCGTTCCCGGCAACCAGAGCGTATTGCGTCCAGTCATGCGGTGATAGCGGACGAGGACATCAATCAGCGTCTCTTCAAAAGCGTGTCCCATGTGGAGACTGCCGGTGACGTTGGGCGGCGGGATGACTACGCAGTAAGGTTCGCCACCTTTTTCGGGGTCAGCTTTGAAGGTTTGGTTGTCTTCCCAGTATTTTTGCCACTTGGCTTCGGTGGCTTGGGGGTCGTATTGGGGGGGTAGGTTTGCGGTCATGGTGGCTTGAGAGTTTGATCTTATTTAAGATTGTGCCATAGAAGGGAGGAGAAGAGTTTTGAACCGCATCCGCGTCAGAGGCAGAGGGAAGAGCGATATTCAAGGCGGGGCGGGTTTACGTTAAAATCAAGGTAAAATTCAAAGGTTTGATGGGATTATGAATGTAGCAGCACTTCGACATCAAATCGATCGATGGCTCGATCGACTCTCTCCAGAACATCTGGCATTAGTTGCGAGTTTTATAGAGTTTCTAAGCCAAAAGCAACGTCAGGGGGTAATCATTTCGCAAAATAATCTGCCAGAGGTTTTCTCAGCAGAAATCCAAGAGATGCCTCCTGCTAATTCTTTTAGTATTCCAGAACCCTCAGAAATTGACGGAGAGGGCCAATCTAAAGCAGCGCTTCTACAAGATTTTCGGCAAGCTTGGCACGAAGCCATGACTGGGCAAACCATTTCGGTTGCTCAAATGTGGGAAGGAATTGAAAATGACTGACTTGCCCTTCATTCAAGTTATAGTTTCACCAACCTTCAATCGCAATTTACGCACTCTTGCAAAAAAATACCGCAGCATTCGCAATGATATTCAACCCATTATCGAACAACTCACACGGGGAGAACTGCCCGGAGATAGAATTGCTGGAGTGGGTTATGCAGTCTTCAAGTTGAGAGTCCGAAATAGCGACACTCAAAAAGGTAAAAGTGGTGGATACCGTTTAATTTACTACGTTCAAACAGCAACGGGAATCATTTTGCTGACCCTTTACACCAAATCCGAACAAGTCGATATTGCAGCAGAGGATATTCAGAACATTATTACAGAATACGAGCAGCAGCAGAGCGAAGATCGAGAGGATATCTAAGAGTTGGGGAATCTTGCGCCTCGAATATGAGGGTTCGACATCTTCAGTGGTTAAATCTTTTTAATATCTTATTTGACAAAAATCATTAATCCAAAAACCGCCTTTTCTCGGAGAAAGCCACGATTTTGCAGAGAAACCTGTTTTCTTTTTGCCTTAGTCCTACTGGTAAAAAAACTTGCAATAATTAAGGATCGCAATGAATAACAGTTATTAAACTCCAGGAATTGCGTTTTTTGTTCTCAAACTCAAACAAAAGTTTATAGTTTGTAGGCGGATTTAACATCGTATAGCAACACGGGCGACTGCTATACCTCGATTACTTCACCTCCTTATAATCCACCCCATAACTCGTATCTCTCCCTGACAAATACGTAGTTTTCCCCGTTAAAGTCTCCAGAGTTTTTTTCGTTTCAGCCGAAGTAATCGAATTCAGAGGTACGCCGAACTTGCTAGCCAAACCAGCCGCCACGCCCACACCTTGTCCTTGATAAATATTCACCGTCGCAATTCGCCCGACGGATACAGCCATACCGACATAACCGGACGATCGCCCGACAATGGCTAAATTCTTGACTTTGCTAGCTAAAGCGCTTTCTATCCCGAAATTATAGACTGGCAGCGGCGGAATTCTCGCAGATAAATTCTTGACTCCGCCCCGCATATCGAAATCGTAGGAAAAACTGCCGATCGACTTTTCGGGTACTGTTCCCCCTTTGATAATCTCCTGCCCCGTCAGCGGATCTACCACATCGCGAACGTTCAAAGTTTGCCTGATATAAATCTCGTCGGGAATAAAGACTCTCACATCTTTACCAGACTTCTTTTGTAGCCAGTATTGGAGAAATGACATTTCTCTAATCATTTCAGGAGTCGGTTTTCTGCCGTTAGCTTCCATCTTCATGATTTGGTTAACTTGGTATTTAAACAGAAACCCGTTCCAGGACAGCACATTTTTGTTATAAACGCAGACATTGCCCTTATCGAAAAAGAATCCTTTATTTTGACTAAATGGCAGATTTCTGTCTATGTGATACGCTGCACCTATAGCTACGCTTCTGATGTCGTAGCCGTCTGTATATGGCTGATATATCGTACTCCAGAAATTCCTCATCCAGAATTTTGTACTAGCAGGATCTTTAGATTTCATAATGCTTTCTTTAATCTTTTTTACCAAAGACCTGTTGTAAAGAATTTCATCTTCTATTCTGCGGAACTCGGACATCGTTATACCTGTAATTCTTGGAACTATAGATACAGCTAACGTTTCATTTTTGGATTTTATATTTTGAGATTCATATCCTGTATAATAAGATAACCCTGCTTTTCTTGCCAATTCGGCGTCTTGAGTTACATCAATAAAAGAGTTGGCTTTAATTATGAGATTGGTGCCTTCTACTTCGGCATATTCAATTTTTTTATCTACGACGCGGGGAGTAAGAGTTGAGTTAGAAATAACTTTGATTCCGGCTGCTGAAAGCATCTGTTTGAGAGCTCTATCTGCCTTTTTTGGGTCTAAGCAAGATTCGGGCGCATCCGCTTTATCTAAGAATTCCTTAAAACATTGGGCGTAAGGTTGGCGATACCAACCGGGGATTTTATCTACATCGATGTAAGCTAAACCGCCGCGGGTGAGTAAGCCGCCCAAAGGAGCACTTCCGTAGTTCGATCGCACGATCGCAACTTTGCCCTTTGCGCCTAAAGTTTTCGTAGCCCATATCGCTGCACATATCCCCGGTACTTCATCACCATATACTACTACATCAAACTTTTGTTCCGGTGATTTTTTGGGAACTACCGGAGGCGGGCTGCTGGATTTTTGCTGCTGAGTTCCAGTATCTAAGGTGGCACTTGCTGGGTTTCTATTTGCGATATAATTTTCTACTTCTCTGAAAGGGGGATAGTTAACTAAAAGTTTTACGGCGACAAAGAAGATTGCAATTGAAGCTAATTTCTTGAAATTAGAGAGCATTCAGTTGACTCGTTTATAAATTTGCAATACCTGAAAGCGTAGTTCAGGGTTTACGGAATTGAATATAGCACGTTTAGATAGTTTCAACACAAGTTGAAATTTTCCGGGAACTGTGGTAAACGAATCTTCTCAACCCAAACCTGGTGATGCTGTCCTTGGCAGCCAAAATGCTACAATTACATCAATCACAAATTGAAACATAAAAACATGACTTTTGAGGCGGTTTTAAATCTTGTTAAGCACTTGTATCTAGCCGAAAATTTACGATTGATTAAGTGGATAGTTCCTGATATAGAACGAGAATTAGTTGTTCGGCCCGCTCCCCGCAAATCATTGTCGGGTTTATGTGCTAAGTTGGGAATTGCACCTTCTGCCGCTGATATAGATGAAGCTCGCAGCGAAGAATGGGGGAATTTCCCAAGGGAGGATTTCTAATGCTGGGTGCTGTAGCTGATACTGATGCTGTTATCTGGTATATCTTTGCCGATTCGCGACTTTCAGTGACTGCTAGAAGGACAATAGAACAGATAGCTGCCGAGGGAAATCAGGTGGCTTTTTCATCAATTACATTAGCAGAAATTGTCTATCTGAGCGAGAGAGGGCGGATTAATTCAACTACTCTCGATCTATTATTGAGAGAAGTTGAGAGCGATGATGCCTTATTGGTTGAAATTCCTTTCGATCGCAATATAGCTTTGAGTTTAAGGCAAGTTGACCGATCGCAAATTCCCGATTTCCCATTCCCAGATCGCATTATTGCTGCTACTGCTTTGTATCTTAATGTACCCGTTATTAGTCGCGATCGCCGGATTCAATTATCGACTATAGACACAATTTGGTAAATGTGAGTCCCTCGGCGCAAGTTTAAATTTTCCGGGAACTGTTGTTAGCGGTTTTGCCAGTGTTACTGGTTTGGGAGGGCATTTGATGTGGCTAAGGATGGCGGGTGCGATCGCATCTCAGATATCTGGTGTCGGAAAGGGCGATCGGCTACAATAATTTAAGAACAACAATTGAGTCACCTTAAACATACAGAAAAATGGAAAAACTTTTTGTACATCCTGAATGTCCTTTTTCAGAAAACACATTTAACCTATTGACCGAATTTTATGAAAATCCCAGCTCAGATTTTTACATGGCACACAAAAAAGATTTTTTAAAATATGTAGAAGATCCCTTGAAGTATATTTTCAGTCAGGTGGAAGAGCGCTTGCCTAATTTTATCAAAAAATATATAAACATCAAGTGGGAGCAACTTGGCTCGATAGTTGAAACAAAAGGTTTACAATCAATAGCTTACAGTATATCTTTTAGTTTTGAAGATATCAATTATAGAGAGAATGCTTACTTAATGCTAAGATTTGACAACCAAGACTTAACTTTTGGTTTCTGTACAGAATTTAACGATATTGATTATATTATAGATAATTATCAAACCAATTATATAAATAACCCCTTGGCAATCGATAGCCTCAAACGTTATAACCTTCCCAATCAATATCATTGCTATTTAACTAAGCAAATAATACGTTCTACTTCCCCTGTGCATGAATATCGTCTGATAATAATGAAATCTCAAAAATGTATTAATGAATTATTAGAAACTATTATCTCTTTGGTTGGCGAACAAACAATAGAATTTGACAAATATAAATTTACTAATATTCAGGTTGCTAGATCGCTTGAAGCAGAAGAAGTATTAGGATATTCTGCTCACCAGTTAATTTACATAATAACACAAACATTTAAAAAACTATTTCCATTATTTTTTTTGTGTTCCAATCTGGAGGATAAGGATTCACCTCTTATCACGCAATACTTTTCAATCTATGAGAAAGAATTTAATCGAGAGTATGATATCAAAGAAATTTCTGAAATAACAGGTTTTCAAACATCTCAAATTAACGGCTGGATACGCACCATCCACCGCAAGAAACAAGCCATCCTACAAGGACCGCCCGGAACCGGAAAAACCTTCCTCGCTCAAAAACTAGCCCAACACTTAATCGGCAGCGGTGACGGTTTTTCAGACATTATTCAATTTCATCCAGCTTATACTTATGAAGACTTTATTCAAGGCATCCGTCCGCAAAGTCAAGATGGGGAATTAACTTATCCCATAGTTCCCGGTAGATTCCTAGAATTTTGCGAAAAAGCCGAAGCCTGTGAAGACACTTGCCTCCTCATTATTGATGAAATTAACCGTGCAAATTTATCTCAGGTATTTGGAGAGTTGATGTATTTGCTTGATGACCGCGATCGCACCGTTAAATTAGCCAGTGGCGAAGAATTTAGAATCCCTACAAATGTCCGCATTATCGGCACAATGAACACCGCAGACCGTTCTATTGCCTTAGTCGATAATGCACTCCGCCGCCGTTTCGCATTCATTCCCGTCTATCCCAACTATGAAGTGCTGCGACAGTATCACCACAGAGAGGAAACAGGTTTTCCAGTTGATAAATTAACTAGCATTCTAGAAGATATCAATCGCGCAATTAACAACAAACACTATGAATTAGGCATCTCCTTCTTTTTGACAAAAACCTTAGCTGAAGATATCCAAGACATTTGGCAAATGGAAATCGAGCCATACCTCGAAGAATACTTCTTTGATAACCTGGAAAAAATGGATGAGTTTCTCTGGGAGAATATCCAGAATAAATTGGGCTATTGACAATCTAACGCCGTCATTAACCCCGATACCGTGGCGTTACTGCATCCACCACAATTATGAAACCACAATCACCCCGAATTATCGAACTTAAAGAATATCTATTAGCAACTTTTGAACAAGACTCAATCCCCGAATCAGTAGGACAGAAAATATACCATAATTATGCCAAGGAAATCGAGATAGAATTTCCAAACTTTAAAACTAAATATCAATGGCACTTAAAATCTAAAGGCCGAGTCGGCAACATTCCAATCACTCCAGAATTTCACATCACCATCCGCCCAAAGGTTCCCATAAACAACCTCTTCGGAATGCTTGACTATGCCTACAACCTTAAGATAAAATTTCCCCAAGGCTCGATTCAGTGCCAATCTTTACAAGAAAGTTACGATAGATTAGCTAACATTCTTGCCCACAAAATTCTAGAACGCTGTCGCAAAGGATTATATCGTGATTACTTATCCAAAACAGAAAGACTCGCCTACATTCGCGGCCGCGTCGATTTGCGGTCAGCCCTGCAAAAACCTTGGGATGTTAAACTAAAATGCCACTATAACGAACAAACAGGCGATATCGAAGATAATCAAATACTCGCTTGGACACTTTTCATCATTGGCCGCAGCGGTTTGTGCCGTGAATCTGTTTCATCCACTGTGCGAAAAGCCTTTCACGCACTCCAAGGATTTGTTACATTAAAACCTTTTAAATCAGAAGCTTGTATTGATAGAAATTATCACCGTTTAAATGAAGATTATCAACTTTTCCACGCCTTATGTCGATTTTTTTTAGATAACACAGGGCCCAGTCACGAAACAGGCAATCGCGAAATGCTCCCTTTTCTCATAGACATGGCTAATTTATATGAACAATTTGTCGCTGAATGGCTCAAAGCAAATACACCAAAAGGCTTTTTTGTCAAACAACAGCACCGAGTCACACATGACGAAAACTATTTCGATCGCATTGACTTACTGCTAGGCGATAGTGAAACAAAAAAAATCCAATACGTCCTCGATACAAAATACAAAGCTCCCGATAAAGTAGCCAATAATGACATTCATCAAATAGTTGCTTACGCCAATGCCTTAAAGTGCCAAAATGCAATTCTCGTTTACCCGCAAAACCTCAAACAGCCACTAGATATAAAAAATGACGATATCCGAGTTCGCAGTCTAACTTTTTCCCTAGATAGCGACCTCAATGAAGCCGGAAAAACCTTCTTAACCTCTCTACTTCCAAACACCCTCCCCTAACTCTACTCTGCGCCCTCTGCGCGCTCTGTGGTTCATTTTCCCACAAAAAAAGAGGCGCAAGTGCGCCTCTCAAATTTTTCATGTCTGCGTTCTAAACACTAACAGCCACTTTCGCTTCTTTTGCAGTCAACTTCTCGTAAGTCGCCCGCATCTTCAATCCGACTAACACTTGGAACAAACCAGTTCCATTGTTGGAACCAGGATATTCGCGGTGCTGGAGCAACAGGTGAGTTAACTCGCCTTCATACTTCGTAGAAGTCTTGCTCAAATGGCTTTCGATGTAAATAACTTCTTCGAGATTCTCGAATTGACCATCTACTTCCAAAATCGAGACTTCGTGACCGTAGAAAGCATCCGGCCCGTAGTACATTTTAATTCCGGGATAGGAACAAGTCAGCTTGCGGCCGCAAGGAACCCAGTTAATTGTTGAACCTTCGTCAAACAAATACGCAGGCTCAAAATTGGCGATGCCTTCGCGCTGGATCATCTGCACGCGCAGAACCTTCCGCTCCTTGTCATCTTTGATCAAGTTGGTCGGCAACACTTGAATTACCACATCAGCATATTGCTTTTGCGGGTCGATGTAGGCGGTAAAATCCGGTTTGCGAGCATTGATCGCAAACAGCACGTCTTCGTAACGGTGGCCCCGTTCCGCCATGTCGCGCTGGATTTTCCAAGCAATTTTTACCTCGTCGCTGATGTCGAGGTAGACGCTGAAGTCGAGGAGCGATCGAACTCGCTCGTCGTACAGGGGATGCAGCCCCTCAATCACAATCACGTGATTCGGCTCAACCCTTTCGGGCGGGTCGATCATACCGGTTTCGTGGTTGTAGATCGGCTTGTCGATCGCGTGACCTTCTTTGAGCGCCTTCATTTGCTCAGCCATCAGATCAAAATTGTTCGCTCTGGGGTCAAGGGCTGTAATCCCTGTTTCCTTGCGCTGCTTGCGATCGAGACTGTGATAGTCGTCAAGGCAGATTACAGTCACGAAATCTTCCCCGAACAAATCTGTCAATCGGCGTAAAAAAGTAGATTTTCCGCATCCGGAATCTCCGGCAACGCCAATTAAAACCACGCGATCCGGCTTACTTGTCATAGTTTCCCTCTAACAAAATCACTGTTTACTAACTAACTCAAGTCTAGATTCCACAAAATTTCAGCCCGCAGGTAGCGGCAAGCAGGCTTTGTGCTGCTGTGCTACCCCGAGACGATCGAGTTCTCACCAGCATACAGCAGTGAGTTGACTGCCTGCCCGGGCAGACCCAAGCAATCTTCAAGGCAAGTAATTAATACTAACTTTAGTGGTTAATCTTACCAGAAGGCGTTCGCCCCCTACAAGCTCAACCTCATTAAACTGCTCGAATCTTCCTTTCTCTGGTGGGGCGCTCCCCAAATCAGAAGGACTTATCGGGGCAGATCCCCCGATCGGGTAAAATATTGGCAGTACGCAGACAACAATAGCTATAGGTCAACAGCCGAACGCATTAGGGCTCGGTGAGCGCGGCGTTCGGCTAGTAGGGATTTGATACGCGAGCGATCGCAACTTCAACACTCCCGCCGACGTGGCGAGGCCCAAAAATTGGCGCGGCCAATTAGTCCCGATGGCCTTAAGAAAAAAGTAAATTGAGTCTAACGTCACATTCTCTTTCTTTATAACTCTGTATCGTGAAGGAAAATCAACAAATGTACAGCCCAAGCATATCTGGTGTGGCGGCCAACTCAGAATCAGGCAGCCGCATCTTTGTTTACGAAGTGGAGGGTATGCGTCAGAGCCAAGCAACTGACCAAACAAGTAGCCCGATTCGCCGTAGTGGCAGCGTATTTATCTCCGTGCCCTACGAGCGCATGAATCAGGAAATGCGTAGAATTGCTCGCATGGGTGGAAGAATTGTCAGCATTCGCCCCTCAAACAGCGCTCCCGAAACAAATGGCAAAGTCGCACCAGAAGCAGGGCTACAGAGTCAGAAATCTGGAGAAGAAACTAAGCCCATGACTCAAGCCAAGGAAAAAGTTCAAGTTCCTGTTAACCTCTACAAGCCCGCCAATCCCTATATTGGTAAGTGCATTTCTACAGAAGAATTAGTCAGAGAAGGCGGCGAGGGTACAGTCCGTCACGTCAAATTTGACATTTCTGGAGGCAAGTTACACTATCTCGAAGGTCAAAGTATCGGGATTATTCCCGATGGCACAGATAAAAACGGCAAACCTCACAAAATTCGGCTGTATTCGATCGCCTCCACCCGTCACGGAGACGATGTAGACGACAAAACAGTCTCTCTGTGCGTCCGCCGCCTAGAGTACAAAAGCCCAGAAACCGGTGAAAAAGTCTTTGGTGTTTGTTCGACTTTTCTCACCGGTTTGCAACCTGGAGATGATGTCAAAATCACCGGCCCCGTAGGCAAGGAAATGCTGTTACCCGACGACGAAGAAGCCACCATTATTATGATGGCTACCGGTACGGGTATTGCTCCTTTCCGGGCTTATTTATGGCGGATGTTTAAAGAAAACAATCCCGATTACAAGTTCAGAGGTTTAGCTTGGCTGTTCTTTGGAGTTGCTTACACTCCCAACATTCTCTATAAGGAAGAGTTGGAGCAATTGCAGCGCGAGTTCCCCGATAATTTCCGCTTGACTTATGCCATCAGCCGCGAGCAAAAGAATGCTGACGGCGGCAAGATGTACATTCAAAACCGGATTCAAGAGAACGCAGACCAATTGTGGGAATTGGTTCAAAAGCCGAATACTCACACTTATATCTGCGGTTTGAAGGGTATGGAAGGCGGAATTGATGAGGGAATGTCGGCCGCATCTAGCAAGCACGGTGTTGACTGGGCTGGCTATCAGAAACAGTTGAAGAAAGAGCACCGTTGGCACGTTGAAACTTATTAATGTGTTACCTGATTTAATCTGATTTGTAGGGTGGGCTTGGCTCGCCCTACAATTGTTTTTAGGGCAATTGTATCCGACTTGTAATATCGTTTCCGGTTGCATCGGAATAATAAAATCGAGTCAAGAGTTAACACTCAACCATTCAGTTTTTCGACCCGCCCGTCAACAGTCAACAGTCAACAGTCAACAACCATAAGGAGTGCAACCGAAATTGATGTAAGGTACCGAATGCGTACCCTACAATACTATTTTGATTGCTCCGGTACGGGAATAGCCTACAATGGTTGTGGCTTAATTGAGTTTCTACGGGTCAAAGTCGTGGCTTTCAAAATTGGTTTGTTAGGTTTGGGTACAGTTGGCGCGGGAACAGCAGAGATTTTGCTCTCCCCAGATGGCCGCCATCCGCTGTTGCAGGAATTGGAAATCTATCGGGTGGGAGTGCGCGATATTTCTCGAACTCGGTCTTTACAATTGCCAGAAAATGTGCTGACAACTGACCTAGAAGCGATCGCAACTGACCCGGAAATTGATATTGTAGTTGAATTGATTGGCGGATTGGAACCGGCGCGATCGCTCATTCTGCAAGCTATTGCCAGCGGCAAGCACGTCGTCACTGCCAACAAAGCAGTTATCGCCCGCTACGGGAATGAAATCTTCGAGGCCGCCAACAAAAAAGGCGTTTACGTAATGTTAGAAGCTGCTGTCGGCGGCGGCATTCCAGTCATTCAAAGCCTCAAGCAATCTTTAGGTGCAAACCGCATTAAAACTGTCACCGGCATCGTCAACGGCACAACTAATTACATCCTGACGCGGATGCAAACAGAAGGCGCAGACTTTGCCGAAGTGCTCGCCGACGCTCAGCAATTAGGTTATGCTGAAGCTGACCCCACAGCAGATGTAGATGGATTAGATGCTGCCGATAAAATTGCTATTTTAGCCTCGCTAGCTTTTGGCGGACGCATCAAATTAGCCGATGTTCACTGCGAAGGTATTAGAAAAGTTAGTGCGGCGGATATTAACTACGCCGACAAGCTGGGATTTGCGATTAAATTGTTGGCTATTGCTCAAGAAACATCCCGCTACAATGGCAAGCAAGCTGAGGGAGAAAGCGAACTGCTGTCAATTCGAGTGCATCCGAGTTTTGTGCCGAAAACTCATCCGCTGGCGAGTGTTAACGGGGTTTACAATGCAATTTTAGTCGAAGGAGAGCCGATCGGGCAATTGATGCTGTACGGGCGCGGCGCCGGTGCGGGCCCAACAGCTAGCGCCGTAGTATCCGACATAATGAATGTGGCGGCCATCCTGAAAACCGAAACTGTTCCGATTCCCCATCCTTTACTCAGTTGCAGTCACCAACACTACTGCAAAATTGCTCCGATGCAGGAACTGGTTACTCGCTTTTACGCCCGTTTTCTGACGCGCGATACTCCGGGGGTAATTGGCAAACTCGGCACTTGTTTCGGCAACCATAAAGTTAGTTTGGAATCTGTGGTGCAGACGGGAATTCGCGGCGATTTAGCAGAAATTGTCGTCGTGACTCACGATGTTATGGAAGGTAATTTTCAACAAGCACTCGATGAAATTCGCGCGCTGGAAGCAGTCGATAGTATTGCTAGCACGTTGCGAGTTTTGTAAAAGTGATTTGCTAAGGGCGGGCGGGTTTCACCTACAATATTTGTTAATAATTGACAATATCTAAAACCCGCCCTCTCACTCAGCCAACGGTAAATGTCACGTACATTTTTCCATTTGATACAAGTAAAAGTTAATTTAGATTATTCGTTCTCCGGTGGCGGGTTTATGTAGATGTTTTGTACTTATTAAATATTGTTGGTAACACCCGCCCTACCAGATAATGAAAAAAACAGAATTTGATTTTGTCGATCGCCAAACGGGAAGGCACTTGCTAGATTGCCTGTATGAAAAGTTTGCCAAACCCCAACTACACGATACTTTTAAACCCAATAATCCTTCAATTTACATTCGGCACGAAGAAGGGCAAGTTGTTGATGGAAATTATATCATAAAACAAGTGTTTGAAGACTCTCGCACTGGTTTTTATGCTGAAAGTCGCATCCCCATTTCTGGCAATAATCCGCCTGTTTTTGTGATTCGCGGCTACGGTTCTTGGTATCCTTTCGAGCGCGTTTTGGAAGATACGCCCGATGTATTTATGGCAAAACTAGAACGCCAGTTAAAATCGGCGCAAACTGCCGGTGCTATTGATTGGATAAAGCAGCAATTTCACAGCGGGAATCCGCCGGATATCATCGGAGAAAGTTTGGGCGGCAAAGTTGCTCAGCAAATCGCAGCAAAATACCCGGATTATATTAGATCTACTGTAATTTTTAATTCTTTAGGCGTTTCCGAAAAGTTAGCTAAAACTTCCACCGCTAAGAATGTTTTTCACTACTTTACTTTAGGCGAAAGGTATGCTTTTTGGGCAAATGAAGGCGATTACATACCGGGAACGATTTTTGTGATTTCCTATAAAGGCAACAACTGTTGCTATAAAATCGAAGAGGCGATCGTCCGAATGGCGCGTTTTGAAGGCAAGTTTCTCAAAAGACGCGCGATTGTGGCAATATTGGCTCAGTTGCTTTTGCTAAACAGACACAATGCGATCGTCCTCAACAAACGGCGGCCGGTAATCGTTCAGATCGATCGCACTCAATTGCAAATTTTCCGAAAAAAGCGCTTTGTTTAAACTCAGACAGAATTGCTTCAGGCCGCAGATGGCTGATTTTCCCGCGCTGCGACTGCCAAAACCAGACAAAGTGCTGCGATCGCTTTTTCCCATTCTTGCTTTACAGCGGTGGGTTGAACGTCATCAAAGGCGCTAACTAAACGAGGAATCGATCGTTCTAATGCCTGTCTGGGAATTGATTTGTGCAGATCCACTAAACGAGTTAAACTTTCTTGATTCTTCAAAAAACCGACTACCCATTTCGTAGTATGATCTGGACTGTCAGGGACGTTTTTAATTCCTAGTTCTGTTTGCAACCAGTCGTAAAAAGGCGGCAGCTTTTGAGCTAAAACACTTCCAGCAGTTGGCAAAGTTTCTTTGAGTAAAGCAGTATCGAGACTTCCCAAGACTTGATTGAATTCCGGTGAATCGAGCAAGCTGGTTAATGGCAGTGAAAGCAGGGCTTCAGAAGCGTCAGGGGATACATTTAAAGTCCGCGAAAATGTTGGCAGCATTGGAAAGTCTCTGGTATTGATGACTTTTTTAGCCTAACAATCACGCGAATCAATGAATATGAGCTACCTCATATTAGCTGAGTTAAAGACTCGGCGGTTGAAACCTATCCTACACAAACTTTCGTCCGAGCGTATAGGGACTAAAGAATTCTCCATAATTAAATTCAACCAATTTATTCTTTTAATTTTTTACGCTAGCAACTCATCGACGGCCATACTAAAACCCGGCAAAACTATTTGAGTGCTGACAACTTCACCTCTGGCGAATAAAAGTCTCTGCTGTTGAGTGACAACAACAATCCACTGACTCTCAGGAAGTACCAGCCATATTTCTTGACAGCCCGATTGCAGGTATTCATTGGTTTTGGCAAATACTTCTTCCGCTTTATCAGTAGGAGAAATAATTTCAGCAATCAACGGAAAACTTTGAGGAAGTATGGTAAAATCATTAAATTGGGCAACTAATTCTGGTGTCAAGTAGGAAACATCGGGACAGCGACCTCTCCCTACTGTACGGCAACCTGTTTCTGTGTAAACTTCTCCACCTTGTCCGCTGGAAAGTGCGTAATTTCCCCAATAGCGGGATAGCCGAGATTGAATCCGACCAGTTTTTGCTGTCATGCCGTTTTTTTCCACTAATTCTCCATCTACCCATTCTGTGCTGTCAGGCGGGTTTTCCATCCATTCTTCTAGGGAAATGCGGGGAACTTCAATAACTTGAATTTCTATTGATTCGATGAGTGAACTTACCATGTGAGTTAATCCTCTTTTATCTGTACTATCTCACAATTTGAGCGATTCGCTTCATAATCTTGAGTACATTGTACAATTCATTTGCTCGATTGCGGAGATCGAAGGAATCCGATAATGCGTACTGCGACGAATTTTGATAAGTCATTTTAATAAACTGAAAATTCCTGCCGTTGCTAATCATTCCAAAGGAAGGTTGGCTGGGATAGGGATTTGCCAGCAGATAAGCTAGCAGTTGTGCCAGTCCGGTTTCTATGGAAATTTGAGCGCTTTTTGACTCGATAACCATTACCCAAAACTGCTGTTTTAAAACCAGAACATCCATCCTACCTCTGATAATTGTCTCGTCTTCGTCTTCAAAGAAAATTTCTACTTCTGGTTCAGCTTTGATATGAAAGGGAGGTAAATAGAAACCTGCAAAATGTAGCAAGGGAGATAAGACTACCATTTTGACGGTAGTTTCTAGCATTGGAGGATACTCGACTAAGTTGAAATAGCTAGCTTTCACTCGATCGAGAAATTGTTTTTCAAATTCGCTTATTTCTGGTAATTCGTCAATCCATTCACGAAAAAATTGGTCGTCATCAACGAGTTGGATATTAAAATTTTCCCTTAAATAGGAGAGAGTAACTTCTCTAGCTGGGATTGTTCCCGTCATAGTTTTTGATGATTATTCCTAATCTTAACTACATTATACAACATACAATTCATTTCCTCGATCGCCCAAATCTAATTTCAACCGGGCTGTACATATCTGCCTGCATCTGCGCTTAAAAAAAATCCCAGTGAATCTGCTAAACAAATTCTCCCTTAGCAACCATCACCACCTTACCACCCACCAAAACTGCTATTTGCCCTTCATTTTTTGCTGCTTGTAACAACAGCAAAGAAGGTCGATCGATTTCATATCCCTGCTCAACTCTGACATCAATCTTTGCTTTCCCATAATAATCATGTTCTACCAAATATCCAGCCAAACAGCCGTTAGCACTGCCAGTCGCCGGATCTTCTGGAATTCCTAATGAATGGGCAAAAACTCGCACGCTTAAATCATTAAGGTCGCTGTAGGTTTCTGGGCAAAATATCAAAATTTCTTTCGCTTTCGTTGTATCAACTAGCTCAAAATATTTATCTAAGTTGACTTGAGCTTTTTTGAGCGAAGCGAGAGTTTTTAATGGGACAATTATAAACGGCACTCCGGTCGAAACTTCTTGAATTGGGAAGTTGGAATCAATTTCATCTGGTTCTAAATTCAGGACATTTGCCAGACTTTCGGCTGATAAAACTCGACCAAAAATAGGCGGGTTTTGTCGCATCCACAAAATATCTGCCGATTCATTGTGATAATTAAAAGTAACTGGAATTTGACCGACGGCTAGATTGAGAATTACTCGATCGACCTTTTCGCGAATAATCTCTTGCTGCAACACAAACGCAGTGCCCAAAGTCGGATGACCGGCAAAGGGCAATTCCTTCTTGGGCGTGAATATCCGCACGTCATAGCCGCCATCTCGCGGATCGGGCGATCGAATAAACGTAGTTTCTGAATAATTGATTTCCCTCGCTATCAGCAGCATTTGGGCCTCAGATAGTTCAGCAACTCCCGCACCGCAAAATACAGCTAGCTGGTTGCCAGCATATTTTGACTCGGCAAACACATCAACTATATAAAAATTCATATTTCCCTCGTTCAACAGTAGTTGTGTAGCAGCGGTTTCAACCGCCTCCTCCTTATAAAAGAAGTTTTTAACTTGCTATTTCAAACAGCGAATTGCTTCCAACATTCCCCTGGCTTTATTGAGCGTTTCTTCGTACTCCATATCCGGGTTAGAATCGGCCACCAAACCAGCGCCAGCTTGGACAGAAACCGAATGTTTATCGCCTCCTTGAGAGCGAACAACCATAGTCCGAATCGCGATCGCACTATTCAACTGCCCCTCAAAATCATAATACCCGTAAACCCCAGAATACGGCCCCCGGCGACAACCTTCCAACTCGTGCACAATCTCCATCGCCCGAATCTTCGGAGCACCGCTAACCGTACCCGCAGGAAAACCAGCTTTCAACAAATCCCAAGCAGTCTTATCCTCAGCCAATTCTCCCACCACATTGCTCACAATGTGCATGACGTGAGAATAACGCTCAATTTCCATTAATTCGTCAACTTTTACAGTACCGTTTCGGCAAACTCTTCCTAAATCGTTCCTGCCCAAATCAACTAACATGACGTGTTCCGCAATTTCCTTCGGATCTTGCAGCAATTCAGCAGCCAAAGCATCATCTTCTTGAGGAGTTTTACCTCGGCGGCGAGTGCCGGCGATTGGTCGCAAAGTTGCTATCTTTTTGCCATCAGCAGTGTTTTCCGCCTTCACCATAATCTCGGGACTCGAACCGATAATCTGCCAATCTCCGAAATGAAAATAAGCCATGTACGGAGAAGGATTTATCAGACGCAAAGATCGGTAGAGTGCAAAAGAATCGCCACTGTATTCAGCCTCTAGTCGCTGCGAAATAACAACTTGAAAAATATCTCCGGCTTTGATATAATCCTTCGCCTTTAAAACATTGGCACAATACTTTTCACGGGTAGTATTGCTAGTGTAAGCCAATTCGGTATTTCCCGTTGTGGAACGGGCATCTTGCCCGTTATTGGGAGGTGTCCATTCTATAAGAGTAGATTGCCGGGAAAGCGGCGATTGCAGCTTCTGAACTAACTTGCCAACGCGATCGCACGCTTGCTGATAAGCCTCGGCCAAATCAACGCCAACCTCGCGCAAATCCGCATAGGCGACAGCCCAAATTTTCCGCTTCACCTGGTCGAAAATCAGCAAATTATCCACCTGCATCCACAATCCATCTGGCAAATCATTCTCGCTTGCTGGATGCACGGGAACTCGCGGTTCTATCCACTTAATTAACTCGTAACCCCAAAAACCAAATAACCCGCCAATTCCCGGCGGCAACTGCGGCAATTTGACCGGTTGATAAGACTCCAAACATTCTGTTATAGCTACAAACGGATCGCCCGTAAATACTTTTTCGGAACCGTCACGGTAAACTTGAGTTGTGCGAGATCCCCTTGCCTTTAAAATCCACAACGGATCGCACCCTAAGAAACTATAACGCCCAAGTTTTTCTCCACCTTCCACCGACTCCAGCAGAAAACTGTAAGGTTGACCCGCACAAACCCGATACCACGCAGACACCGGCGTATCCAAATCAGCAACCCATTCTTGATACACGGGTACAAAATTGCCTTGTTTCGCCAGTTCCGAAAATTGTGAGAAATCGGGAAATATCATATATATCAGAAGGAAGAAGGAAAAAGAAAGAAAGAATAAGGAAAATGCAATCCCGGCAATAATTTCAGCGATTAAAAGCGTCCTAACCGTCTTAGGTTCAATAAACAAAAGACGGAAAGCAACATCCCTCCGGCGGCCGATACTCGCCAACTGCCATCACCGCCATCGGCTTGAGGGCGCGCAGCCCCTCTTTCAAGCACCAGCGAAACAAACTTGCGTACCTCAGCGGCAAGTGAAAAGCCAGCAATTCGCCGGGACTATACGCAGCAGCACCCAAGAGCAAAGCCTGCATATCTGCCTCGGTTTGGGCGATGCTGTGGCCCAAAGCAGACACCGCACAAGTATAAGCCACAATCCGACCTTGCTGGCAAGCAACGAAGGGAGAAAAGTAATTCAGGGCGTCTTCAATCTCCGAAGTTCGATCGCACCCGCACAGTTTTTCGCACAAAGCCGCACATTCCTCAACATCCTCACTAGCCATCGGTCGCACCTCAAACCCATGCTGCGGCTGGCTGCGAAACTTCCCTTCCATTAACACGAAAGGTTCCTTCACCTCAAAACCCAAAGAAGCGTACAGCGACAGGGACGCCATATTAAAAGATTCCTGAACCAAACGGATGCCTACAGCGTCCTGTCCGCGTTCCAGTAAGGCTTTCATGATTTCCCGTCCCGTGCCGCGGCCTTGAAAAGTGCGATCTACACTGACGGGCCCGATACCGCGAATCGGGCTGCGTTCGTCCATAAACCCGCAGCCGACAACCGCACTCTTGCTCTCGGCTACGATCCCAAAAAATACCGGACTCTCGATTAGCAAGCCCGTTATTTCGGTTGCAAAATCCAGCGTTGGAAAATCTGTAGGGAATTGATGGCGATCGGCAATATCTTTAAAAGCTTCATAAGTAATGCCAGCGCAAACATCGATATCAGAAGGCTGCGCTCGCCTGATTACGACATTCATTTTTAATTTAACGATTAACTTTTAATAAGATTAGAAGTTTGCAGTAGTATTTTGGCGCTGCGGGCTTAGCCTGCTGCGTCAGAATACTACTGCAAAAACAAGTTTACAAGCTGAGCCTTACAGGGAATATTACCTATGTGTTGCTCAGCCATGCAGTCATGGTCTAAGGATCGAAAGTCTTCTTACCGCTGAACTTCAGCTTAGCCGGATTTGGATTGCTGCCAATATTGCGGTCAATCTTACCGTTGTAGGGACGACCTTCGTTCACCTTCTCAGGGAACACGCCATCCTTGGGATGCAGGTACTCAGTAGTACCGTCTGGAAACACGCGGTAAATTTTGTAGTTCGTGATTTTGAATTTAGCCCGCAGTTGCTGGCCGCCCAAAGCGATGCACTGCTCCTTCCGGGGCAGATGCAGCAAGTTTTCGCCTTGACGCATAATCGCAGCGCCACCCGTAGGCATTTCAAACACCTGCTCCTTGGGGCTAGTCCAAGTGATAGCGTACTTCTCTTCAACTAGCGCCTTGGTCAGCAAGCCGCCTGTGCTGCCGCCGAAGATTGGGGGTTGTCCAGTAAGTTGTTCGGCCATAGATATATCCAAAGGATTTTTACGGCATCGTATCATCGAGACTGCACGCTGTTCTCGAAATTGTAAGGAAAATTAACAGTTTTTTGGCGATCGATCTTTTCTGATAATTGATAATTAGTAATTAATAATTGATAATTGGTAATTTTCACCAAAGCTAGAAAACAGAATTAGGCAGCACGAATCCCGAAAAAATAATCAAAAAAAAAACAGCAATTATTCTGGTGCTTGTGAGGCACCCGAATAATCGCACATTCCCCCTATTTCCCCCCACACACGATCGAACAATTTACCGCGCCAACTCTAAGTCAAGAACCAATTAGGGTCATAGCCACGCGGAATTTGGCTCAAAGCAGTCCAAGTTTCTTGATTGACAATCCCGTCGGCCTCAATCCCAAAGCTTTTTTGAAATGCCCGAACAGCTTTGTCCGTCAAAGTAGCAAAGTCGCCGTCAATTTTACCGCCATAATGCTTGGAAATTTTGAGAACTTCCTGAACAGTAGCGACTGCATCCCCAGAACTGCCCAATCTGAGTACCGGCATATTAACTGGAGCACCAGTATAAAGCGCCTGCCAAGTCAGCGGCCCGACAATACCATCCGGCGACAAGAAAACCCGAAACTGAAACAGTTTCACAGAAAATTCAACTGCTTTGTTAAAAATTCCTTTAGCAGGATGCCGATAAACTTGCAACTTGGTTAGCAGTTGTTCTAGTTCCAATACCGCTTTACCTTCAGAACCTAATTGTAGTTGTGGCTTTTTGGCCATAGGTTGAGTAGATTTCATCTGGGTTGTAGGTGACATAATCGATTTTCCTAACCTCTAGGTTTGAGTATTCTTCTGGAAAAAAACTTTTTCCGGGCGAAACATTTGCATTCTCAAATTTTTACGAATCAACACTGGTGTCGGCAGTGCCTCAACAGATTCGAGCGACTTTTACCATCTCACGACTTGTGGACAGGAGACTTACACCATTTTAGATTTGAGATTCGGCATGACTGATTACTATCGGGGTTTGTAGCTTATCTACAGTTGGATTCTTTTTTTAAACTGATATTAATTTTCGGCAGCCTCCCTAGGTATTCTGTCGCCAAACCGACTTTAATACGGCAAGCGCATCCTGAATCTGCTTTGATTCTAAAGCTGAACACCGCGCGGTCACATCACCTTTAAGGCTGATCTCACAGGGTGAGGATTGAGGGTGAGGATTGAGGGTGTAGCAGCCGAGGCTGGTTTTGTGAAAACTTTTCTGTGCTATCGTGTCTCGGTCGATCGATTAACTCGATCGATACTTGCGCGATCTGACACTCACAAACCCGTTTTTTTAACTTTGTGCCAGGACTTTAAGCAAGTATTTTCATTACCTGAAAAAACCGGAAATAATACACACGATTTTGATTCGCATTGCTGACAGCGGACTGGAAATGCCGGAATCATATCAATTCCGGTAGCATCGGAACTGTATAATCCAGTCAACGGGCAACAATCACGGATGGGGCAACCGAAATAGATAGAATTCATCTGCGTTAATCTGTGTCAATCTGCCCTCATCTGCGGTTCAGAAAAAGAGAATGTATTAACTGCAGATGACAACGGATTGACGCAGATTCACGCAAAAGTCGAGAAGAGAGATAGAAATAATTCCGCTGCTAACAGATTTGATATCAGCCACAGCAAAATTGTTTCCGGCATTTTTTATAACTAAAGCAGAAGGCCAAGGTACGAGATTTGGACTGGCTATTGGCTATCAGATAGTAACTCAAAAACATTGGGGAACTTGGAAATGTTTGTCATCGCTAGAAGGTGGAATAGAGTTTGCGATCGGTATTGCAATGTAGGATAGATTGAGGGGTAGTTTGCAGTCATTAGTAATTAATCATTAGTGATTAGTCATGAGTTAACACTTGTCAATTGATTTTCAACAGTGGGAATAGTAAAGTGAAATTCACTTCCTCGGTCTTTTCCTGCGGAATCTACCCAAATTTTCCCCCCCCAGCCAGCAACAATCTGCTTGCAAATTGCCAATCCCAAACCGGTACCGCCGGCGCTGCGGCGCAAAGCTCCTTCTTCTTGATAAAATCGATCGAACACTACTTTTAAACTATTAGCCTCTATTCCCCTCCCCGTATCAGCTACGAGCACTTCCACCATCCGAGAACCGTTGCATTTGGCTCGCACTGTCACGCTTCCTTGAGGTGTGGTGAATTTGCAAGCGTTGTCTAACAGTTTGGAGAGCACCTCCACCAACCACTCTCCGTCAGCTTGTACTAAAGGCAAATCTGCGGACACCTCGGCGATAATTTCTGGTAACTCTTGATCGACCGTGCGCGATCGCACGCTGCTGAGGGCCAAATCAACGCATTCTTGCAGCGTCAGCGATTCTACATTCCATTGAACTCGCCCGCTTTCTAAGTGAGAAAGAGTTAAGAAATCCTGCACAAGTTTCCGCATTCTATCGGCATCACCGAGGGCAGTTTCTAACATGATTTGCCGCAATTCTGCGGGCATATCTGGTTCGGAGTTCAAACTTTCCAAACAAACTTGAATCGTAGAAAGCGGAGTGCGGAGTTCGTGTCCGGTGATGGCAATTAGATTGCTGCGAGTGCGGTCTAATGCTTCTAATTGTTGGTTGAGTTCTTCTAAATGAGCGTAGGTTTCGGCTTGAATTAAGGCCGCTCCGAGTTGGGTGGCGATCGCCTCTACTAATGCAATTTCGTCTTCTTCCCAAGGCAAAACCGATCGGCACTGGTGCATTTCCACCATTCCCAAAACCCGCCCCTGATAAAGCACTGGCACCATTAACCAAGAGACAATTTGCCAATTTTTTACAGTTTTTTCCAGGAATTGTGTATTGACAATCAGCGGGTGTTGTGATGTGTCTTGGATGTAAACTCGCTCTTGCCGCGCCACCGCGTCGCTCCATATTTGATTTTCCTGCAACAGCCAAGTCTGATTTAGTAGAGAACTAGCGCCCGGACGCAAAAACTCGCGATCGATTTTGACCGTCACATCTGTGGCCTTGCACCGATAAATCAAACACCGGCTTGCCGACAGGGCAGTGCCCAGTTCTTGCACTGCGACTTCGACGATTTCTTGTGGGTTGAGAGACTGCCGCATTGCCGTGGTAATTAAGTTTACCAGGCGTTCTTTGCGTTCCTGAGCGGCGATGGCGCTGTATGCTTTGAGCAATTTGTGCTGGCCTGCTTGCAAGTAGGTGACTAAGCGTTCGGCAAAAGCGTCGCTCAATTGCGGATTGGGAATTTTTGAGTCTTTTGGCGCACTTTTGTCTGGTTTTGCGGCTTTGTTCGCGGCGGATTTCCGCGTTTTTTTCGGTGTTTTGATCAGATTGTAGGTAGTTCGCGCCCGATCGATCTTTTCGGCCAATTCCGGGCGATATTTGACAATTCTATCGAGCAACAATGCGGCAGCTTTGGAGCTTACCTCGCGATCGAACGTCCAAATTCCTTCAAATCTGCGAGCTTGATCCATCAACTGCGGCCCGCGATCGTCTTGATTGTCGATCGGCACAATTTTTTCTTGACAAATCAGGCAAGTTGAGTAGTTTTGCCCCAGTACCACTAAGTGCCACTCTTTACTTAATCCGTCTTCCGGTGCAAACGCAACAGTTTCGTGACACTCTGAAGCATTTTTAAAGTCTGTTTCCGGTGCTGCCAGCACGTATACCTGAGAGGAACGTGAGGCAATTCGTCGGTAGCGGTGAGCTTCCTGGCGGTAGAAGCGCTCTCGCTGAAAGCTTGCAATGACTAGCGGTTCGTCGTCTGAACCCGCCAAAACCAAATCTTCCATCGCGTGAGACAAAGCTGTCATGGAAGATTTGAAATAAATTTGTGCCCGCAGTTGGGGCAAAGCTTGCAGAAGTTCTGCCAGTAGCGAAATAGGGACGATCATCTAGCCTTAAACGTGCATTTTTGCCGATGACAACACAGGATCGATAGGAGGTTTAGAGCGATCCCTTTTCAGTATCTGATACATTTATGCGGCATAACACGACTGTTTAAGTCATATCATGCTAGCAATAGCACTTAGACGAATCTAAGCAGAGGTATCCCTCCAAGACCTTGAGTTCATCCCAAAGTCACCTGTTTTTACCTCTAGGTTTTGACGCTAACTCATCTATTCAGGCTTGGATTCGGGTGTTAGCACTCTCACCATTCAGACTTGTTAGGCACCGCTTGCTGATCTCTTGCATTATACTATTCTTGAGGTATTTGATATCAGTGCCATCAGTATAGGTTTTTGGCGAACCGGTTTTTGGCGATCGCTCTGGCTAATCGGCAATTAAACTTTTTTCAAAAATCACAAATAATAGGCCATTAGTTAAAAACTAACGGCCTATTATTTTGAGGACTTATATCCAATCTGGTTAGATGCGGAATGATACCGAGAGTGCGAGCATCCTCGCGATATCGTAATACCATTTTTTTAAAGATGTGATAGACTTGTGTAAAAAGTAAAGGAGAGAATTACAATGTCTGGTCGTCCTCAT
>NZ_JAUBQS010000154.1:0-2004 GCF_036701355.1 Microcoleus sp. Pol12B3 | reverse complement strand
CCCACATTCCGCAGATGTGGGTGGAATTTTTTTATCAGTTGTGAAAAGTTGGAACCCCAAAGTTTTTCCGTTTAACTTATACGGTTTTAACGTCACGGAAGCCGGTCAAATCTCCTAAAATCAAATAAAGTGAAATCATTGATTTTTTTTAAATAGCTTGAGCGCGCTGTTTCTCGAAATTACTCAGCTTTTTAGTCAAGACAAAACCTGCCAATAGCTAATTCTCTTGACTAATAAATGTGGATTATTCACCAATATCTACAGCTTAATAATGAGCGTCATCCACCTGCAAACATTAAATAGTACCGACTGCAATACTGTCCTAAATGCTTTAATACATCCTGACGGTCTTGGGTTAAATTACTGACTTGCTTTTCTCCGTTGACCGTCACTAAATGTACCGCCTGAAACATTTGAAATATCCAACGCATTGTCGGTTTATTGGTGAGTTTCTTCACCTGATTTCTCACTTCCTCATTGGTAGCTGATAATTGTTGTCTCAATTTCCTTTGTGCGAGGGTATAAACTAACAAGCACAGTCCCATTATCATTCCTATTGCTTCGACTCGCTCGGGATTCTTCACAAACACGCTTGAGGTAAAAAATAAGGGATCTTTGATAAATCTAAATCCTCTCTCGTTGCTTTGCTGTGCTTTGTACTCTGATAGTATCTGTTCGTCGCTCACCTCTTGAGTGTCTAAGATGTTGGTGGCTAATATAAATCTCCCGGCTGCGATCTTTTCGGCTTCTATTACTGATAATCGGGTTTCTATTTGACCCGTAACTTGATAAACTGTTGTTTTTATTTGGTTCTCTAGTTTCTGCTTGCTTGTCGGTTTTTTGGCGGGTTTTTCTCTGCATTCAATTTCTGCGATTTGGTGATACTTCCAGGGGTCTGATAATCTTTTTATCGCGATTTCTGCGTCAGCAATACACGCAAACTCTTGTTTGAATAGCTTGCGCAGTGAGAAAGAAGCTGATTCTAATTGTTTTTCTACTTCCCGGTCTATTTTTTTGATGGCTGCTTGTTTCCTGATGTCGCTTTCTACTACTATCCATCTTTGCTTGATGTTGGCATACTCGCTGGTTGTGGCTGCTATTTTGTAGCCTTTTATTGGGGCTGACTCCCAGTCTTTATCTGAGATAGCTGAGATTTTCTCTCGGGCCTCTTTGATACTTAATGGTACTCGGGTTATCCATTTCATTCCTGTCATTGCTGATAAGTTCTCTGCTGTGTATAAGGCACTGTCTGCTACACAGATTCCGTCGAAAGTCCATTGGTTTTTAAATTCTTTGAGTCGGGCGACAAACACGCTTTTGTCATCGGCGTTTCCGTCATCTATTTTGAGATACAATGGTACGTCTCCATCACCGCTGACTATGGTGTCAATGATAAATTGTTTGAGGTCGGGTCTTTTGTCTCTTGAATATCCGTGAACGATTTTTATGGCTTTCATTTCATCGGTCATTTCTGATGAGTCTGTTTCAAGGTCTTGACTCTTTTCCTGAGAAGTTTTGTATGCTCCTTCTACTGATATTGAACTGCTGTCTAGATGAACGCTGTTCATTGATACTTGAAATTTCTTGGCTGCTAAAAGGGCGATCGCTGTAAATAATTGTGTCGTTCCAGCTTGATGGTATTTGTCTAATGCTCTGCCTATTCGATCGTCATTTAATTGTTCGGGGGTCACTCCTTCTCCGATTAGATGTTCTGTTGCTTTCCCGACAAAAAATGTGTCGAATAGGTAGATTGGGGCGCTCAAAAACCCTAATCCGTTCAAAATCATCGCTTTCATTACTTGTCCTGGGCTGAGGGTTTCTTTGTTGCTTATTCCCACTTTTCTGTTAACTTCTTCTACCAATTCCATCTCATCTATTATCCCTGCTACTATTCCCAAGTGGTCTAAATTTACGATATTTATCCCTGATAATGGTTGGTTCATGATTTTTAGAGTTGCTTTACGGCAGAAATCTATTATACACTAAAAACCCCCAAACGATTGC
>NZ_JAUBQS010000062.1:0-36696 GCF_036701355.1 Microcoleus sp. Pol12B3 | reverse complement strand
GACCTATCTTTTTTTACCACAAGTCGGTTAACACCTCACTCTATCTTGGTTGCGGCGGGGTTGTCACCCCGCCAGCTGGTAACGAGGAAACAAGTAATAGAAATCGAGAAACCGCCACTACCACAAAGAGCTTGGTAACGAGGAAACAAGCAATAAAAATCGAGAAATCGCCACTAAAAACGCGCAAATTATAGAGGTTCCGGCAGTTCGGTATAATTGAGCCAATACTGGCTAAAACTCTGCATCATTTCCACTAAAGAAGCAAACCCGATCGGTTTAACCAAATAAGAATTTACCCCTAAATCGTAAGCTCGCTTGACATCAAGTGTTTGGCTAGAAGAAGTAAGCATAACCACCGGCAAGCGTTTTAGTTCCGGCTGCTGCTTCAGCCAAACCAGAACTTCGTGACCGGAGCGCCTGGGCAATTTCAAATCCAGTAAAATTATCGCAGGTAAAGGATAGCGATCGCGATCGCTGTACTCTCCGTCACCATTTAAATAAAAAACCGCTGCATCTCCATCTCGAACAATTTGCAGCGAAGTATTAGCCAAAGCCTCATTGCGAAAAGCCCGCTGCATTAATAGAATATCAACGGGGTTATCTTCCACCAGCAAAATCGTCTGCATTTGCCTCATGCTTCCTCAATTGTATCCAAAATCGACTGCCTTGTCCTACTTGAGATTCCACTCCTACTTGACCGCCCATGCGATCGACTCCTTTTTTTACAATAGCTAATCCTATACCAGTTCCGGGGTAAGATTCGATACCGTGAAGCCGTTCAAAAACGCGAAAAATGCGTTTTTGATGTTCAGGAGCAATACCGATGCCGTTGTCTTCTACCCACAGACGGATGATGAAGACTGGCAATAGGCTACTGACCATCAGTAACTGGGAATGCTCCCACTGTCCCACTGTCGCCCTTGCCAATTCTCCCACTGTATTGCTCTGTGTCTCTCCCTCTTGAGGCTGCTCAATTTCCTCAGCCCAGATCTGTACTTGGGGTGGTGCGCCTTCCACAAATTTTATAGCATTGGTGAGCAGATTGGCGATTACTTGAACTAAAGTAACACGGTGGGCAATTACCGCAGGCAAGGGCGATCGAACACTGATTTGAGCGTGCCTGGATTTAGCGTCAGCCTGTACCATAGCAATTGCCTCGGCAACAGTAGATTCTAAGTCTAAAACTTGCATAGATAAATCTGTGCTGCTCAGGCGGCTGTAAGCTAGCAAATCTTGGATCAATTCTTCTAGTTGTTGCCCAGAATTAACAATTTGCTGGGCGTATTCTTGACCCAGTTCGTCGAGGAGGTCACGGTAATCTTCTAATAAAGCTTCAGCCAATCCTTGCATTCCCCGCAGGGGGGCACGCAAATCGTGGGCTACGGTATAGGCGAAAGCTTCTAATTCTTCGTTAGCTGCTTGAAGTTGATTGGTGCGGAGTTCTACTCGCCGTTCTAAGGTAGCGTTGAGCATCCGAATTTCCGCTTCTGCTTGTTTGCGCGCAGTTACGTCAATGGCGGTACTAATTACTAAACTTCTGCCGTCGCAAAGCTGGCCTAAAGGTGCGGAATAAAACTCCCAAATTCGAGTTTCGCCTCTGGCTGTGGCAATCATATATTCGCCTTCAGAAATGCGGGCGTTTAAGCGGTGCAGCCGCTCGATATCTTCTTGCACTAGGGATTTGCGGCTGTGGTAAGCTTTTTCTGTCCAATCTTCAATTGTGGAAATTTCTGAGTGTTCGTAGCCTGAGAGTTCTGTCCAAGCGCAGTTAATTTGCAAAACTTCTCCGTTTTCAGCGTGCAGCATAATTGGCAGCGGTGCGTTGAGAATGGCGCTGCGGAAACGTTCTTCGCTTAATTGCAGGGAGTGGCGATCGTGCTCTAGCTGGTCTAAAAGTTGATTTTGCTTAATTTCGGCATTGTCGCGCAAAGTTCGATCGCGCTTCACCAAATAGTAAACCAACAGCATCAACAGGAAATTTACTAAACTCGCAACGGTAAAAGTCAGGATGGTCAAATTAGCGCTTTTTTTAGATTCTCGGGCGCGCTGCTGCAATAGCTGAGTTTCTTCGGCAGTCATGGTGGCTATCTGCTGCCGAATGTCCCCCATGATTTGCTTTCCCCTACCGGTTTTTATTTCTCGCACGGCTGCTGCTAAGTTTTGTTTGCGTCGCAGATTGAGGGTTCTTTCAAGGTCGGCTAATTTAGAACCGATCGCAATTTTCAAATCGCGAAGGCGCTGTTGCTGCCGGTTATTGTCAGCCGTTAGCTGCTGCAATCCGGCTATTTGCTGGTTGATGCGGGCGATCGCGCTGTAATACGGTTCTAAATACCGTTCTTCTCCCGTCAGCAAATAACCGCGCTGTCCGGTTTCAGCATCTTTTAACGTGGAAAGCGTAGCTTCGAGTTCGGTTAAAACTTGGTGAGTGTGGCTTACCCAGCGTTCGTTTTCGACCAACTTGAGAGTGTTGCGGTAGGAAGTTGCCGCATTGAAAATTAGCAGCGCCACGACCATTCCGATACCTGCGGTGATTTGGGGAGTCAGCGATTGTTTCATGAAATAGTCGGCGTGGGAGTCCTGCTTTTTTTAATTGTAGCTGGATTAAGAATACCCAAATTTTTGGCACGCTCAGAAACGGCGACTAAAGCCTATAAATTTAAGGCTCAAGTGTGCGAGTGATTTTTTTAGTTTAGTCGGGTTACTCCTTGCATCTGCCTTAAGTCTGAGATTCTAGAAATCGCTTTTTTGCCTCTTGTGATTCAGGCAGACACCAGACAATCTAGGATAGCCTGCAAAGCTTAATTAGCCTTTTTTCCATCGATTTTTGTATCGTTCGTTTTCCTTTGGCAGTTTCAAATTGCGGCTCAAAAAAAGGAGTTTTTACCTATTTATTTCAGTTTATTTTTGGAGTATATATTAAATAATGGGAGTGGTGACATAAATTACATTTTGTTCACTATTCAGATTATCTAATGTATACATTGTCAAGCTAGCCAAGTCAAGCTTTTTAGCCAAAAAAAAAGCGAGTTTTTAATATTTTATTTAAAAAATAACCTAGGGAAGCAGGGGAGAAATTCACAGGAGCGATGATACCGATCGATAGTATCAAAAATGCGAGCTATCGGGTAATTGCGGAGGATTCATCGATTGAAATTAATTTAATATCAAATCCGGTAACATCGGAATTATACTCTGTTTGCGAGAGGATCGCACAGCACTCGCAAAAGGATGATTCCGATGGCAGCGAAAACGATATAATTAGGCAACTGCTGCGGGTTTCATGGTCAAAATGCGATCGATCGCATCTTCAACAACCTTATCCGGCGTAGAAGCACCCGAAGTCACGCCGACTACAATTTTACCCTCCGGTAGCCAACCTTCAGCTACGACCAAATCTGCCCCCAAAGGCTTGTGTTCGATGCGATTTCCCGGTAAAATGCGCTCTGCACAATCAATGTGATAAGAAGGAATATTTTTGTCGATCGCAATTTCCTGCAAATGCGTAGTATTAGAAGAATTAAAACCCCCAATCACCAGCATCAAATCTAACTTTTCTTCAACCAAACTCAACATAGCATCTTGCCGTTCCTGAGTCGCATCGCAGATAGTATTAAAACTCTGAAAATGCTCGTTCAAATTTTCAGGACCAAACTTCCGCATCATCGTTTTTTCAAACAACTTACCAATGTTCTCTGTCTCAGTTTTGAGCATAGTAGTTTGGTTGGCAATACCCACACTTTCCAAATCCGCATCTGGGTCAAAACCAGCAGAATAAGCCTTGCTAAATTTAGCAAGAAACTCATCGCGGTCGCCCCCATGCAAGATATAATTGCTGACATATTCAGCTTCCTGCAAATTCAACACAATCAAATACTTGTCAGCAAAAGAACTCGTAGCAACAGTTTCCTCGTGCTTGTATTGACCGTGAATAATCGAAGTGTAATTCCTCTTTTTGTGCTTTTCAACAGTATTCCAAACCTTAGAAACCCAAGGACAAGTAGTATCAACAATCTTGCAGCCCTTATCATTAAGCAACTGCATTTCTTGGACGCTCGCCCCAAAAGCAGGTAAAATTACCACATCGCCACTATCGACAACCGAAAAATTTTTCTGTCCCTTCTCAACAGCAATAAAACCAACTTCCATATCCCGCAAATGCTGATTTACAGACGGATTGTGAATAATCTCATTAGTAATCCAAATCCGTTCGGTTGGGAAATGCTGGCGAGTCTCGTAAGCAATAGCTACAGCGCGTTCCACCCCCCAGCAAAATCCAAAAGCCTCAGCCAGCCGGATCGTGACTGCGCCGCGTTCTAGCCTGTAATTATTGTCCCGAATTTGCTGGATCAGACTGCTTTGATAAGCTGTCTGCATCACGCCAGCTACCTCAGCTTCGTGTCCGAAACCCTTGCGGTGGTAGTTTTCAGACTGTTGGAGCGATCGTTTAAAAGCTTTAGTATCCATGCGGTATCGAGTTGAAATCTAGGTTAATTACCTTTGATTTTAGAACCATTGGAGAATTCCTATCTCAAATTTGAAAACCCCGCCTGCAACAATTGCAAAACGGGGCAACCCAAATATTATTGACTCTAACGGCCAATCACCGATTAAAACCTTCTTCGGCGCAAAATTCGGCAAAGAAACCCGGTTTCTTAGAAAAATCTGCTTGGGAGCCGATAATTCTACCGAGAAACCGGGTTTCACAGGCTGGAGTGCGTCAGTCTTATGATAGTTTCAAACCTTTTTCGGCGCAAAAGGAGAACCCGATTCAAACGAACTGAAACCGCCGGCAAAATCCTCACCGTAAGCTTCTTCCCCGTGCAGACCGATATCCAAACCTTGGTCTTCAGCAGATGACGGCACTCGCAGTTCCATAAACTGCGCCAGAATTTTCAAAATCACAAAAGTGCCGACAGCCGCAAACACGTAAGTAGCTAGAATGCCTACAAACTGGGTGACGATTAGCCCCGGATTCCCGGCAAACAGCCCGTCATTTCCGGCCGCGTTCACGGCTTTAGTTGCAAATACCCCAGTCAGCAGCGCCCCTACAGTCCCGCCGAGGCCGTGAACTGGGAAGGTATCCAAAGAGTCGTCAAATCCCAGCTTAGCTCGCAAGCTCACGCCAAAGAAGCAACAAACGGAAGTGATCGATCCGATCAAAAGGGCCCCCACTGGAAGTACGAATCCAGCCGCAGGTGTGATGCCCACCAATCCGGCTAGGAAACCGCTGGCAATTCCGACTGCTGTCGGTTTGCCTCTGAGAACCCATTCCACAATTGTCCAAGTTAAACCGCCGGCTGCTGTTGAAATCATGGTGGTGACAAAAGCCACTGTTGCTAAAGAACCAGATCCCAAAGCGCTACCGCCGTTGAAGCCAAACCAGCCGAACCACAGTATCCCAATTCCAAGCAAGACGTAGGGTACGTTGTGGGGGGTGTGGGGCTTGTTCAAGTGGTCTTTGCGGGGCCCGATCATCCAAGCTGCGACTACGGCTGATACGCCGGAACTGATATGTACGACGGTGCCACCGGCAAAGTCGAGAGCTCCCATCGCCCCCAGCCAGCCTTTACCCCAAACCCAGTGGGCTAGAGGAGAGTAGATGAAGGTAGACCACAGCAGCACGAACCAGAAATAGGTTTTAAATGTTACCCGTTCGACGATAGCCCCTGAAATCAAGGCTGGAGTGATGATGGCGAACATCATCTGGTACACCATGAAGACTTGGTGGGGTATGGTCGGCGCGTAGCCGATCGGATCTGGTTTGTCCGCCGTGACATTGTTCAAGAACATCCAGTCTAAGCCACCGATGAAGGTTTCGATCCCTTGAGCAAACCCTTTATCATTGAGGTTGCTGGGGGTGACATCAAAAGCCAAACTATAGCCCCACAGGGTCCAGGTGACGCCGATCAGTCCCATCATGACTAAGCTCATCATCATGGTGTTGAGGACGTTGCGCGATCGCACCAGTCCCCCGTAGAAAAACGCCAGCCCCGGTGTCATCAGTAATACCAGTGCTGAGGAGACCAACATCCAGGCCGTATCGCCGCTGTCGATCGGATTCGGCGCCACCGCAGCAGCACCAGCAGCATCTTGAGCTAAGGCATTGTCCGTCAGCGGTACGCTTAACAGCCACAGTGCCATGATGCCGATCGTTAAACTTTTTTTGATCACGTTAGTTGTACCTTCTCATACTCAGCAATTTTCAGGGAAGACCGAGCCGATGTTAGATGGGAGGATTTTAGATGCAATAGTTATTTGGTTTTAAGTCCCTGTTTTAGCGGAACAAATCTTCAATAGATAATTCCCCAATCCTCAACCCCCCGACTTCGTATAGCCGGACTCATCTAAATTCGTCAACTATCCATCCAATGGTCTATGCCTTTTGGATTGCACCATTTGTACCCACAGTTATTCTGTATCACCCTATACTAAATAGCTAACTATCATATTTCTTAATCTATCCGTGGCTACTTGAAATAGGCCGCGATCGCAAAATAATCGGAGAGGGGGAGACTATTGAGTTGGGGAGAGTGGGAGAAGGAAAGGGGGAGAGTTGGGGAGAATATGACTTCATCCTTTATCTTTCTAACTAAGGACTAAGGATTAATTTTTCAACTGCATCTGATCGAACAGTTGCAGGGCCGATCGCCAAACCAGATAACCTTGATCGTTAAGGTGCAAGCCATCTGTGCTGAGTTCGGTTGGCAAATTGCCGTCAGCATCCGCAAACAGCGGGTACAAATCCAGATACAAAACATTCTCAGAACTAGCAATTTCTTTCAGGCGTCGATTTATTGCCCTAATCCGACTATTAGGAATCGCCAACAGCCGATCGCGATTTTCCCAAGTAGCTTGTTCCCCGCTGTGAGGCAAAATCGACTGCACAACCACTTGTGCTTTGGGGTGAGCCCACCGCAAATCGCGAATAATCTGCCGCTGGTTGTCCAAAATCCCTTCGTCGCTGGTTCCCCGCAACAAATCGTTAATCCCAATCATCACAAATACCGTATCCGGCGCGGTTCTATCGAACAACTGCAACCGCTTGAGCAAACCCACGGAAGTCTCCCCCGAAATCCCTTGATTCAGCCAAAACCGATCGACTGGTAACAGCTTGGTTGGGAACCACATACTTAGAGAATCCCCAGCCAAAACACTCAGTCTTGATGGTCGATTCGCAGCCGCCGCCTCAGCTTCGCGACCCAACTGCGTCACCCACTGCTGGTAAGTCCATTTATGTCGCGGTCCTGGAACGGGTACGTCTAGCAATGCGTTTGCAGAGGTGATCGGTTTGTCATTTTGTTCCTCAGCCACTTCTGCCGTCACCGCATCATTCGCCTGGAAACTTTCTGTCAAGTTGTGTCCCCGCAGCAGTAGTTGAGCGACTGTGAACATCAGTACCCCGTTCGTCACCAAAGATAGCAAAGCCCAAACCGGAATAGTTTTCGATCGGCTAACTTCCATTCCTAAGAGGGATTTATGAGTTCTACTTCTGCTACCTCCTCCAAACTTCTCCATAAACTCAAGCTATTTGCAGGCCTCACACCGAATAATGTGCACTGATTGCTGCATCAAATTTTACCGCTCAATTCAAGCCTCAATTCTTGTAAGAATCAAGCACTGTGCTGTGTTGGGCAAGGGCGGCGATGCAGAACTTTGCTTTTTCGCACTACTTTACCATAAAAAATCTGCCTACCAAACTTTCTTGCACCGCAATCGGATTTGTCAAAGCTGCTGCAAGGCACAAAAATATATCTAAAAGTGATCGAACTTACTCAGTTGTGATGCTAAAATCCAAAAATGAAAAAATTAACTATAACTGAAGCAGCCAAAATTAAAGGTGTAAGCGCTTCTACCTTACGCAGGTGGGAAGCCGAAGGCAAACTAATACCAGAACGCACGGCTAACGGTCACAGACGGTATGACCTAGCTCATCTTCTCGGCTTAAAACCCAACGGCGCTTTAACCATAGCTTACGCTCGGGTTAGCAGTAACGACCAAAAAGATGATTTAGACAGACAAAAACAAGTTTTGGAATTGTTTTGTGCATCTCACGGCTGGCAATTCCAAATCATTGATGATGTGGGTTCTGGGGTTAATTACAGTAAGCGGGGTTTACAAAATCTCATTCGGGCGATCGCAGACAATCAAGTAGAAAGGCTGGTATTAACTCACAAAGACAGACTGCTGAGATTTGGTTCGGAACTAATTTTTAATTTGTGCGAACACTTTGGGACAGAGGTAGTGATTATAAATCAAACCGAAAATGCTAGCTGTGACGAGGATTTAGCTAAAGATATACTAGAAATAATCACTGTTATCTCCTCCCGCCTTGATGGCAGCAGGAATCCCAAAAACAAGCGCATCGTTGAAGAACTTAAAGCAATTGGCGATAAACTCTAATCAATACACCAGTTTACAAAGCTCGTCAGTTAGAGCTTCTCAATTCCTATTTCCCCATTACCAATTAACAATTATCTGCGCAGATCTCATGAAATCAAAAACTGCTATATGTACGACATTAAAAGTAAACTAACAATAAAAATATGCCCGCGTTCGCATCGAAGATTTCAACGCGAGCACAACGATAGACTGCCATAAGTTGGCGGCTATTTCAGGGAGTTTTTCTGAATAAAGGCGTGAATTAGCTGATAAATAGCTAATCTAGGAAATGAAAGCTGAATTGGTCGCTCCCTTCGCACGCTTTACAGTTTGGTAGTCTTGGCTCCAGAACCCCCACCATAACCACCGTAGCCACCCTCAATTCTGTTGTCCAAGCTAGTTTCCTTAACAAACCCGGTGTAAGCTTCCATCCCGTGTTCGCCGATATCCAAACCTTCAGCCTCCTCTAAAGCAGAAACGCGGATACCTAGCAAAGCTTTGAGTGCGGCCCAAAAAATCGTACTCAGCAGCACGGTCATCCCGGCTACACAGATAATGCCGACCAACTGCGCCCAGAGTTGACCGAAGCCTCCGCCCACGAGCAATCCGGCTGCCGGACCTGTGGTATAAAGTCCAGTTGTAGGCCCGTCCGCAAACAAGCCAACCGCCAGAGTTCCCCAGATGCCGCAGACTAAGTGAACTGAAGTTGCGCCTACAGGGTCGTCAATTTTCAAGTTGTCGAAGAAAGTTACTGCGAAAACTACCAGGATACCGGCGATCGTGCCGATAATGGCAGAGTTGGGGACATTGATCCAAGCGCAGCTAGCTGTTACCCCGACTAAGCCGGCGAGGATGCCGTTGATAATCATCGAAAGGTCGGGTTTACCCAAGTACAGCCAAGCAGTAATCGTTGCAGCAATTCCCCCGAAGGCGCCGGCGGTGTTAGTGGTGATGGCAATGTGGGCGATCGCATTTGGATCGACTGCCATTGTCGAACCGGGATTGAACCCGAACCAACCCAACCACAGAATCAAACAGCCCAGGGTGGCAATGCTCATATTGTGTCCCGGCATCGCCACAGTATCGCCGTCGCGGTACTTGCCCAGCCGCGGCCCCAAAAATGCCGCTCCCATCAAAGCAGCCCAACCGCCTACCGAGTGAACCACTGTCGAACCGGCAAAATCCCAGAAGCCTGCTTTTGCCAGCCAGCCACCGCCCCAAATCCAGTGTCCGGTAATTGGGTAAGCAATGCCTACTAGCAGCAAGCTAAAAATTAAGAAGTCAATGAATTTAACTCGCTCTGCAACTGCTCCCGAAACGATCGTTGCAGCCGTTCCCGCAAAAACTAATTGGAAAAAGAATTTAGCGTTAAGAGGCACTCCCGTCCAGTTTAAGGAGTTGAAAATGCCTTGATAAGCGTCTCCTGTGGCGGGGCTGTTGTCCGCCACATTCCACAGAAAAAATCCGCCGCTGGTGCCGATAAAACCGTTGCCGTTGCTGAACATTAATGCAAAGCCGATCGCCCAAAATGCGATCGTAGAAAGCGCAAAAACAATCAAGTTTTTGGACAGCACGTTCACTGCATTTTTTTGGCGGCAAAAACCGGTTTCCAACATACCGAAACCCGCGTTCATAAAGAACACTAGCATCGCCGCCACCATGACCCACATGGTATCCATGCCCACCTTAAGGCTTGCTAATTGTTGCTCGGTGGTTGGCGCGGGAGCTGTTTGGGCTACGGCCGCATATCCCCAAACCAAGACGATGATTGCTGCTAAAGGTATGCAAGCTTGCCAACTGGGAGTGAGGCGGGCGATCGCCCGTGGTAACTTCTTCAACCTGTTGACTTTCGTAAAAAATTTAGCTGCTGGCAAATTGAAAGCCTCTCGCCTGACTTGTTTCGACTTTTTCTTTCCGACAGTCATTTTAATCACTTTTACCCTCTTTACGGCTAGTAAGCTCAGCAATATTCGGAAAACTTTCCAATCTTACTACAAAAGTTTATGGATTATTTGTTGAGATTGAGATAGTTATGATAGCCTAGCTGTTCTAATTGATTTTGTTTTTTCAGTACAGATTCGGACAAATTTTTGCGGTAATCCAAGACTCGCTCTAGTAATTCCGGCTGATGAGCTGCCAGTATCTGAACTGCCAGCAAGCCAGCATTCTTAGCGTTGCCGATCCCCACTGTTGCTACGGGTATCCCGGCTGGCATTTGCACGATCGAGTACAGCGAATCTAGGCCTTGCAGGTGGCGGCTCGGTACAGGCACGCCAATTACTGGCAAGGGCGTTAAAGATGCTACCATACCCGGGAGATGCGCTGCTCCCCCGGCTCCTGCAATAATGACTTTCAAGCCTCGTTGGTGCGCGGTTTGGGCGTATTCCACCATGCGATCGGGGGTGCGGTGCGCCGAGACTATCGCCACGGAGCAAGCAACACTGAATTCTTCGCAAACTGCGATCGCATCTTTCATGGTTGGCAAATCCGAATCGCTACCCATGATAATTCCAACTGTCGCTTGATTCATAAAATTTTCAGATTTGAGATTTCCGATAAATGCTAATTTTAAATGATTGCGTTAACTCCAATTTAGATATTTTGTACCCAAACTGACCCTTAAAAGCAATTTGACCACAAGCCGCTGTCTGAGCCACCCTGGAGCCAGCAAAAAGCAAAAAGCTCCCCCTCCTCATAGCCACCCACCGGATTTATACGTAGCGAATATTAAATCTAAAATCTAAAATCTAAAATCTAAAATCGGATGACTGAAGCCAAAACCCTACCTGCCGCCCGCACAGATATTCTCAATGTTCGCCTCCCCGGTTGCAAGGATTTGCAGATGCTTGCTGTTGACGAAATGGGCATCATTCAAGAAGTTTGGCCGATGGGCGCCGTATTTAAACGGATTTGTCCTCCCGATTTGCAAGTGCTTGATGTAGCAGGCGATTGGCTTTCTCTCGGCGGTGTTGACTTGCAGATTAACGGCGCCCTAGGTTTTGCTTTTCCCGATTTAGAAAGCAAGCATATTGAAATGTTGCCGAAAATTTGTCAATTTTTGTGGAATCAGGGAGTCGATGCTTTTTTGCCGACTTTGGTGACAACTTCGCTGGATAAATTTAGGCGATCGCTCTCGACTATAGCTGATTATATCCGCACTGTACAAACCGCTGCTCCGGCAACAATTAAGCCTAAAACAGCGGAAATTCTCGGTGTTCACCTCGAAGGCCCTTTTCTCAACCCCCAGAAGCGAGGAGCTCACCCAGTTGAGTTTTTATTACCGCTCACTATAGAAAATGTCAAGCAAGTTTTAGGAGATTGTGCCGATATTGTCAAAATAATTACTTTAGCGCCGGAGTTAGACAGCACTGGCGAAGTAATTTCCTATTTGCAAAGTTTGGGAATTTCCGTGAGTCTCGGACACTCTCAAGCGACGGCAGAGCAAGCCCAACAAGCATTTGAGCGGGGAGCTTCAATGGTAACTCACGCTTTTAATGCGATGCCGAGTTTGCACCACCGAGAACCGGGTTTGTTAGGAGCGGCGATTGTTCATCCTAGCGTAAAATGCGGTTTAATTGCTGACGGGAAGCACGTTTCTCCGACAATGATTGATTTTTTTCTGCGCGCTGGTAGGTATGAAAAAGGCGTTTTTTTAGTGAGCGATGCTTTGGCTCCTTTGGGTTTGCCTGACGGTGTTTATCCTTGGGATTCCAGACAAATTGAAGTCAGAAAAGGTACAGCTTGGGTAAGATTAGATTACCACTCGCCTCTGGAATCTGCTACTTTGGCAGGTACAACTCTGCCACTGTTGGCGGGAGTGCAGAATTTGGTGGAGTGGGGGATTTGCGATGCCGAAAGTGCGATCGCCCTGGCAACTGAATCTCCGAGAAGGGCGATCGGAATTTCTGGAATTATGGGCAAATCGGCAACTCAATTGTTGCGCTGGAATTTAAATGCGACGACAAAGGAATTGACTTGGCATCGACTTTTTTAGCCTGTTATACCATTCTAAATTAAAGAATTGAAAAAGAAGGAATCCGCGAACTGGTATTACTCGATAGATTTCAGATTTTAGATGTGCCGTTTTCATGGAAAATCTAAAATCTGTACTTGCAAGTTGCACATTTTCGGAACCGGATTGCTATATAATATCTAACCGTTGGCAATAACTCAGCAGCAGGCAGATCGATGAATTTGGTAGACGACAAGACTATAGTTAGACAGTATTTTAACTCGACGGGCTTCGATCGCTGGCAGCGAATTTACGGCGAGGGCCAAGTCAATAAAGTTCAGCTAGACATCCGCACCGGGCACCAGAAAACGGTGGATACAGTCATCGAATGGCTGCAAGCTGATGGCAATTTGTCCGGGCTTTGTGTCTGCGATGCTGGCTGCGGTGTTGGATCTCTGAGCATTCCTCTGGCTGACGCTGGGGCAATTGTTTGCGCTAGCGATATCTCGGAAAAGATGGTAGCAGAAGCTTACGATCGATCGACAGCAGTTCCCGGCAAGCTCTACAACATCTCCTTCGCCGCCCAAGATTTGGAAGCTTTAACGGGCAAATTCCACACAGTGATTTGTTTGGATGTCCTAATCCACTATCCTCAAAATAAGGCTGCAGAAATGATCGCTCACCTAAGTTCGATCGCCGAATCGCGACTAATTCTTAGTTTTGCACCGAAAACTTTAGCACTCACCGCCCTCAAAAAAATTGGTGAACTTTTCCCAGGCCCCAGCAAAACTACCCGCGCTTACCAGCACCGCGAAGCTGATATTATCAAAATCCTAGAAAGCAATGGTTTTGTTATTAACAGAACAGCGATGACTAGCACTAGCTTTTACTATTCTCGCTTGCTGGAAGCTGTGCGGAAATAGGTTAAAAATATCTGCAAAAAAGCTAATTTATCATCAGCCTAGGGTGCGCCCCGCGCACCTTCTCTTCCCAGAGTTAGGCCAGTGAACATCTCTACTATGCGATTGCTTCGCGGAGGCTCGCAATTACAAGTAAGGTACGCACAGCGCACATTAGATATCAACAATTAGATGTTTTTCCCTCCTGCTTTTTTCTTTTTTCTTCTTCATTCTTCATTCTTCATTCTTCATTCTTCCTGACATCCGTTACATCCGTTGCATCTTGTACAGTGCTCGTTGCCGAACTTCCTTCTTCCCAATTCAATAAATATTATGTCAACGCTAATTTTAATTCGCATTTTTATAGCAACGGCAGCATTATTCGGAGGTTTATCCGTTGCAGGCGGTGCTTTCGCCTCTCACGCTTTGAAAAATCAATTGAGCGATCGAGCTTTAACCATTTTTGAGACCGGCGCCCGATATCAAATGTACCATGCCCTGGCTTTATTACTCGTCGCTTTACTCCTGAGCCGCGCTCAAGAGTCTCAAACATTTTTTGCAGTCGCTGGATGGGCTTTTATTGCGGGTACAATCATCTTTTCAGGCAGTTTGTACGCCCTGAGTTTGAGCGATATCAAATGGCTGGGTGCAATTACGCCACTGGGGGGAGTTGCTTTTATTGCCGGTTGGGGATGTTTGGCAGTCGCAGCTTTTAGTTTTAAATAGGCAATTGGTAAATTTGAGGCACTTCCCAATTCCCAATTCCCAATTCCCAATTATCTAATTTTCAAAAACATCGCTGGAAAACATTTCAGTCAGAGTACGCAAGTAAGGTACAAATACAGTTAAATCTTCAGCCGGAAGCCGCTCGCATATTTCCCAAAATAAAATCAGCAGCATATCCTGCACTAACTCCCAACTTACATGAAGTTTGGGGTACAACATCACGCAAATTGGAAACAATTCTTGCTGTACCGGGTGAATGTTACCTTCCAAAACGCACCAGCACAAATAGCTTTGAAAAATCTCGACATCCCGGATACCAGAAATTTTTACCTCGCGATCGCTCAAATACCCGCTGCTACTGCGGTATCCTTGATGCTGGGAACTAGCTCGATCGTACACTGCACTAGCAATCTGAGTCGTTTGTTGCAATAAATGCTGAACGGCTAATAGAGCTCTTGAATTCGGGGGGTGATTCGCCGCAGCCTCGTTAATCTCTCCGTAGGGAATGTGCAGGTAGTCGTCTACAACTTTTAAGTAGGGCGCAAATTCCGTTCGCTCTGACTCTGAAAGACATCCTAACAAGATTTTGCTAGTGTATTGAAACTCCATTGTCACAAATCCCAGCACTAACGGATCTGTCTTTGAGTATTTTCGCCTCACTTTAATAATATCCTTTCCCACCAGCACTGACAACCGGAAAACAGGTTCTCTATCCGCATAAGCGTCTATTGCTTTCTTATATAAGGTGCGAGAATCGGCGGCAATTTCTAAAGAATTAATTAAACTTGGATCGATAGCGTGTCCCTCTATTTGTTTCTCTAAAAGAGCTTCTACTCTACTCCAAGCTATCTCGCTGGCTAATTTCAGGGTACCTGTCAATTTGTCAACTATTTGGGCTCTATTTCCCTCAAAATTAGTTAAATCGAGGCTTGAGAGAATTTGGCGTGACGCTTGGTTCTCTCGTGTCGCAACTGTACTGTAATATTTTTTTGCCCAGCTAACTGCGAAGGAAGAAACGCTGACACCTTTAGCTTTTGGGAGTTTGTCAGCTTCCGATCCGGTAATACCTTGAGACGCCTGAGTTGCGCCCTGTTGAAGTTGGTCGGCTGCTGGTAAAGATTTTGAAGATATTTGTGAAATACCCGTCATGATAAACCTCGTTTTTTTATTAAGTCGCACCCGATGGATTCCCCTAAATTTTAATGTTGTTAACTACAATTTTCTGCATTTGTACGCTGACAGTCATCAGCCATTACGCTTAAAGCTATAAGCCATTTGGCTCGACTGCCTGCATCTTTTATAAGCTGCACGTTAATAACATTATTTATTGTGCGATCGATCACTATTACCCTGTGATCGCGACCCTAATGTATTTTTTTGACGTATCAAAGAAGGCTGGAAATAAATTTAATTTGTCTTAAAAGCTGAAAATTAAAGTTAAGTCTGCTTAAAAAAAACTGCTGCTTGAAATACCTGATCTTTATTTTGGATCGCTTTGGTTGAGCGCCTTCGTTTCTTCAAGAAGCTAGGCTACAGCACGATCTAGGGGTGACTTTAGTTAATTTATTTGTATAGCTGAATTAAAAATGTATTTTGAGTCTGGCGATTGTTAGGAAATCCTAACAAATTTAACGATCGGCTTTTCTAAATAAAAAATTAAATTTGAGATGAGGATGAGATTTATGTGCATTTCGTTAAGGCCATTGCCAGGGCCGTTTTTTGCGATCGGTTTTTTAGCTTCCCCGTGAAGCGAAGCTATCCCGTAGGGAATCGCCCGCAATTGATCGTGGTCCATTCGATCGGCAAACAACCCTTCAAAATTAGAATTAGCGAGTGACTCGCCCGATCTCTCCCACTTTTTGCCCACTCTGACTGGTTCGATCCCGGAGGCCGGAGGCCCAAGCCTGCCCCTACAACGATAGGATTAGGTTGATGCGGGCCCCACGGGCGATCGATCCTCACAAACAGCACGGCCAGTATGTCTTTAAGGCTATGCGTTCGGGTAGGATTAGTAGGACGAGAGGAAGTGGATAAAATGAGCGCTAGCAGCAATTCAACAGAAATTAAGTTCGGAACCGATGGGTGGCGGGGACTGATTGCCCATGACTTTACTTTTGCCAACGTGCGAAAAGTCACCCGGGCGATCGCCAGTTACCTAGAAACCGCTTACACCAAAGACCGTCCAGTTCTAGTCTCCTACGATACCCGCTTTCTGGCAGACGAATTCGCCCGCACTTCGGCGGAAGTATTGGCAGATTTGGGATGGACTGTGAAAGTGGTCGATCGAGATTGCCCCACACCAGTCATCGCCTACAGCGCCAAGCATCTCAACTCGGCAGGAGCCCTGATGTTCACTGCTTCGCACAATCCCGCACCTTACTGCGGCATCAAATATATCCCCGACTACGCGGGCCCGGCAACCCCGGAAATTACTGATACAATTGTGGCAAATATTGCTAGTGCTTCTGATGCCCCAGCCAAAGGCAGCCACAACGATAAAATCTCCAGTTTTGACCCCAAACCTGAATATCTGAAGTTTCTTTATACTTTGATCGATGTGGAGCGGATTCGCTCTGCTAAGTTGAAGGTGAAGTACGACGCTCTCTACTCGACTTCTCGCGGCTATCTCGACGGCGTTTTGGAACACTGCGGCTGCGATGTCGAAAGTTTTCATACCTACCGCGACGTGCTGTTTGGGGGCGGAATGCCCGAACCCAAGGGGGAACAGTTAGTTGAGTTGGTGGAAGCTGTTAAGAAGGATTCGGCGGATTTGGGTTTAGCTACCGATGGCGATAGCGATCGCTTTGGTATTGTTGACGAGTTGGGAAATGTCTTGACTCCAAATACTGTACTGTTGCTGCTGGCGCGTCACTTGGTTAAGAATAAAGGATTGACTGGGGCGATCGTCCGTACAGTCGCAACTACCCACTTGCTGGACAATTTGGCCGCCAAGTACGGTTTAACAATCTACGAAACCGCAGTCGGTTTTAAATACATCGGCGAAAAAATGCGCGAAACTGCGGTGCTCATCGGTGGCGAAGAATCTGGCGGTTTGAGCGTTTTGGGTCACATTCCCGAAAAAGACGGGATTTTGGCTGATATGCTAGTTGCTGAGGCGATCGCCTATGAAGGCAAACCGCTTTCTCAGCTAGTCGAAGAAGCCATTAAAGAAGCCGACGGCCCCCTGTACAACAAACGTTTGGACTTGCACCTAGAAGAAGCCCACAAAGCAGCCGTTTTGGAATCTTTTACCAAGAATCCCCCCACAGAAGTAGCAGGTATCGGCGTTAAGGAAATCGGCCGCAAAGACGGAATTAAACTTTATCTTGAAGACGGTGGCTGGGTACTGCTGCGGCCTTCGGGAACCGAACCCTTGATGCGCGTTTACATGGAAACCAATTCTGTGGAAAAAGAAAGCCAAGTTGCCCAACACATGGAAAAGGTAATTTCCCAGTTAGAACCTGTTTAAATTTCTACCTATTCCAACGGGGGTTTTTCCCCTAGCACTTGGGATTGTGAGGTGCGCCAAGCGCACCTTACGTATTTTTTATAACTCTGGCAAAGCCTCTGAACATTAATCGTCGATACTGCTGGGCCAGTTATATATTTGGTAAGGATTCAGGTCGAAAATTGAGGTATCAAAGATGGAGCGTGCAAATCAGGGTTGACTATGGCTTTTATGGCTTGCTCAAAAAATTGAATAACGGAACGTCCTTGGCGACGACAGGTTTGGATAACAGTCAATAAATTGGCAGTATGTTGGAACCGTTCCATTGAACGGGAACCGCCACTGACTTTTCTTTTTGTGACCGCTCTCACGTAGCGTTCGTTCTGCAAGATTATTATCAGGAGGTATCTCTGGGTGGGCTAGAAAATACCACCATTGGTGTGCTTTGTTTTGTAACGAGCGTAAAAGCTTACCTGCTTCCCCTCTGGCTTTACTAATCCATTCACTAATGTACGAATTAACTTTGGCTTGAAAGTCAGATGCCCAACTAAAGAATTCAAGAATGTTTTGTGTTTGTTGGAATAAAGCGTAGTTTTTAAATGCTTCATCTATCAGGTTGACAAACTTTTCCCCAATTTCTTGGTTATTTAAGCCTGGAAGTTTAATCAGCTTCTTGAAGTGACGGCGTAAATGGGCCAAGCATTTCTGTTGGGCTTTGACATCATAGCCGTTATAGACAGAATAATCATCAGAACTAAGTACACCGTCGTACTTGCATCCCAGGATAGATTCTAATTCAGCGCGAGAACGAGTGTCTGCGGCGTGAAACAAGGCAAAGTCGGTGTTGGCAAAAATCCACAACCATTCTTTTACGCCTTTGATCGCCCAAGGTGTTTCATCGGAATGGATATTTGGCTGCGTCTGTTGTATCCACTCTTTGAGAGAGTTAACACTTTTATTAACTGCACTATCTATTCTTTCATTTGTGGTTACTAGGGTTCCTACCCCGATTTCTATTTGACCCAGTTCCCACAAAAGTTCTTGCTGCTTTTCATAAGGCAAATGCCCGTAATTATTTATCCACCCTAAAAAGGCTTGAAGTCTTATCCCGATATCTTGTCCAGGGACTATATCTGGTGACCAGTCTGCTGTTTTTTCCTTTCCACACTGCTGGCAAACACAAGTATGACGATGATATTCAACTATTTCTATTGGGCGTTCTACTAACTGTGCAACTTGTTGTATTTCAACTTTTATCGGTTCAAGTGAAAAACCACTCATCCCACAACACTCACAAAACTGTGGACGTAAAATTTCACACCTATCTACCCTTCCAAATCCTTTACGAGTTTTACCTGGATGTCCTGGTTGTCCTCCAGGCTTCCGTTTCGTCGTTTCACCCTCTTGATTATTTTCCTTTTGTTTCTTTTGAGATTTTTTGAGGAGATCCCCCGATGGGGGTTTCGATGATGTTTTACTATCTAAATCTCTACTGACCTTGAGTTTCTCTACTTCTTGTTCTAGTTCTAAAATTCTGGAGTTTAGTTTCTTTGTAGCGCTCGCCAGCTCGACAATGATGTTCACCAGTTGTTCGCGAGCCAACTGGAGAAGGGTTTCACGCTCTAGTTTCAGAAGCAGGTCTTTTTCCATAATTGTGATACTCCACCTCAAATGTCACACTTGTCAATACCCCCTTGACCTGAATCCTTACTATATTTGCAATACACTTGGATTTGTTTGAGTTTGGGGATTGTAAATTTATTTATGTTTGTTTAAGTTTTAATTAATTAAGAAAAGTTCTCTATTTTTTCTGTTTCTACTTGACTTTTCCCCTAATCTTATTGTAGATTATTATATAATGGGGTGTGTGCAAAAATAAAAATTTTCTACATAATTTTAATTATAAAAAAAGTATACAAGTTAAATTATTAGCCTGTCAACCGATTTATGAAAACAATTCCTCTGCTCGCCATTAGTTTTTTACTAGCAATTTTAGTAAGCGCGATCGGCATTATCTCAGTGCAGAACGCCGCCCCAGTATCCTTAAACTTTATCTTTTTTCAATCGATACAACTGCCGGTAGGAATAGTATTAGCAATGAGCCTGAGTGCAGGACTGATCGGAGGTGCGCTACTGCAACCGCTGTGGAACATTTCAGATTCCCAAAACTCACGTCCTAAATTTCAGGCAAATCCAGAAGAATCGGACACCGTACAATATTAAATAGATTTGATCCCTTAGAGGGAATATACCTGACCGTCAATCAGCAGCCGAGTAATTCCCTTAGCTCGCAAATAAGGCGCTGCTTTTTGCAGCATACTGCTGTCAGGAATCTTGAAAACCCTTTGATTGCGAGTAGCAAATCGGCGCGCCACTCGGTGATTGTCAAAAACTGCCAGGGTTTTCTCGCGAATTTCCGCCGCCGGAATTTGACCAAGTTCGCCAAAAGCTTTTAGAGGTCTGGTGATTAACTCGGCTGCCCGATCGACCACCAAATAACAAATTTTGGGCATAGATGCTTCACTTAAAGGCAAAACTTGAATTAGTCCTGTTCCCCGAAGCTCGATCAACTCGCCCGACGATAGTGAACCCAGGAGACTGCCTTCAAACAGAGAGTCTTCATCCTCTACATCTTCGTCGAAGTCGTCATCTAAATCGTCTTCATCATCCTCATCCTCGTCGTCCTCGAAATCCCTAAAGTCTTCACCTGCCAGCAGCCCTTCTGCTGGCAGCATTGCCTTTAGTTCACCAGTCACAACAGCGCGGTGGCTTTGATCTGCAATATTGGCTGCTTTGGCATCTGGCAAATCAGAAACATCCAAATCCGACTCTCTATTCCCTCGAATTTCGAGTTCTGCAACTGGTTCAGGGACTGATCCAGAACGCTTTCGGATTGTCGGTCTCGAATTTGAGGCTGACTGCAGGACAGGGGCTGACTCCGACAGGGGAACAGCTACAGGATTGATTGCGGCATCTGCTGACGACTCAGTAGTCGCCTCTGTGGGTTCAGAAACACTGCTGCGATCGGACAAACGCTTTTGTTTTTGCTGGACTAGAAATTCGTATTCCGGCTCCGACAAAGCACCCTGAAGGATGCGCCTCACAGTCGAACTGCTCACTCCGTAGCGCTTTGCCAGAGTGATAGTATTCTCGTTGGACTGTCGGTACAGCCTGATGAGTTCGCGTTTGTCTGAATCGGAGAGTTTTGTAGGCGTCATGCCAAGTTTCCCAGCAAAAAGACGTGAAAAGACGCAGGCTAGCGGTCAGCGAACTGTGATTCTTCGTTTTCGATTTCAAGCTCAGAGATGCCGACAAGGGCAAAAAAGCTTTCGCATCCCCATCGCTTGCCAAAGCAACCCCAATCTCCAATCCCTACGCTGCGCGACGAGTGCGCCTGCTCTGGCGAGAACGGGTTGAGATGTCATGTTCCAAGATAGCTCCAATTCCGAACAGGATGGCGCTGAAAACAAAAAAGACTTCCAGCAAACTGCCGCTTTGATAACTACCCTCAGCCTGAGTATCGCGCCATTTAAAGTACATATCTGCGATGTAAAGCGAAAAAGTTGCAGCCGCAATCATTCTCCAAGATTGGGAAAAACGTCCTCCCCAAAATGCCAGCAGCAGTGCCGTAGCAATAATTAGCAGAAAAACGTCCCCAACGATGTAAAACAAATTTATTGCGTTTTTGTGAGGCGCCAGTTGCTTGTCAAGTGCCATCACCCATGCCGGAGCTTTGATTTCTGCTGCTGCTTCTTCTTCCTGGAGTGCGGATGCAGGATCGGTCGCTGTTGCTCCTTTTGCCTGTATCTTGGACGAATTTTCCAAACCCGGCGCTCTTTCTGTGGCAGCGGTTGCTGGTGCAGATGTCACTACTTCTTCTTGAGTGGCTGCCGGAGCCATTCCTAGCTGGGCCCTCCAAGAGTCAGGTGCAGCAACCCAGATAGCTACCGCAATCCCAAAGGCTGCAATTCCCGCTAACAAACCCCACTGCCAAATTTCTAGATTCAGTCGCTTGGAAGTCACAGCTACAACCATGCCCCCGATCAGGACTACATAGCTGCCCAGATAAAACGCATCTGCGGGAGACACGTCCGGGTCTAACCCGAAATAGAGTTCCCAAATCCCGAACAGGACGCCGGCTATGAAATAGAACAGCATCCCCAGACCTATGCCCAGCCAGACGTTGCGCCCACTGACCATGTGGGGGCTTTGCCAGTTTCTAAAACAGACTAAAGCCGCCCCGAAATATGCTCCGCATTCAAAAATATAAGTGCCGATCGAGTACCAAAGAGGTAAACCCTCTTCTGCTGAGAGGGGGACGCTGAACAGCAAAAAGAACAGCAGCGCCATTACAGCCCAGACAATGCCCGCAATCACTAGGGTCTGAGCTGACAGTAAAGATGAAGATGTAGATGACTTTTCTGAAGTGCTACTCATAGGGATTCCACGAGACCTAACTAGCGGTTGAACGCACCCCATCTCAATCTTTGATTGTAGATGAGGATTCTTTCGCCAAAAAACCTTAAAAAACCTTGCTCTGACGCTTCCGGAATAACTGGCGTCCTCAGTGTGTAGTCGGGACTTGGAGCCTCGTACACTCTAGAAAGACTAAGCAAGAATAATATCTATTTACTAATTCAATAAATTAGTCGTTAGTCGATCTTGTACCCGGAAATATAATGATAGAAATACGGTATATGTCTCCACCCTTAAGGTTTTTACAGTACCCAATCTATCTCTGAAATTCTAACCTTAAAGGTTGAGGTATCGGTTTTTTGGCTTTCACACTCCCCCACTCATATCAATAATTCGGGGTGGGGACTGCGATCGAAACTTAGTTAAATTGCCAGACCATAGGTGGCATCCAAACCGAATCAACAATTTGGTTGGTCAATACAAGTTGGCAACCCAACCTGTATATCCCCTACCCCCTACAGTGCAATTATCTAAGCTAAATTATCTCAGTCCAATTGTCTGAGCAATTGTCAAAGATTTTCTATCCTACGATCCACAATTTGTTCAGGGCTGATTGTTTCAGCCAATCTAGAAACTGAGTCCGATCCGGGGCTGGCATATCTTGCAGCACATCGCTGACTCCCTCAGCGAAGTCCGTATTGCCAAAATATGATTTCCCCAAACGGTGGAGTTCTTGCAATAAAGTTTTGAGATGTTGCTCTTGCCAAGCAGGCACCTTGTGATTTTGCAAGGGACTAACGGTTAGCCAATTTTTGATCGCATCAGGGGAGTCTGCCTGGGGGAAGTTTCCCTGCTGAAATACCTTGGCGATATCTTTCTGAAACGATGTGGCTTGCCTTGCGCCTAAGAGGTCTTCTACATCGAAGTAAACAGCTTGGAGAAGCAGCAGACAACCCTGCGCGAACAGCGGTGCTTTGGCTGCTTCATTACCTGCCGGTTCTTCACCGGCAAGCTGATCTAAACGGACTTTTCCCCAGACGCTATATCGATCCGGCTCTTCTAGCAGAACACAGGCTTTGCCTCGGTTGTCGGTTAAGTCCCGCCACAAGGCTCTGGCGTCTTCTGCTTGCTTGCCGTTGAAGGCGCTGATTAGGCGAAAAGTCTGCCCCTGATAATTGAGAATGGGAATTTGTTGATCCCGTTTTGGGTGTTGAAAATTGGTTATTTCAACATCCTGCCGTTTCAGAATAAACATGACACTGCGATTTGACTCCTGTCATGGCCGAGGTGCTGTGCTTTTGACACTCCCCATGCCTAAAGGCGAGGGGATTCTTGATTCAGCGAGTCCACTTAAATTAGCAGGATTGCTCCCGATCACCCAGAGATGGTTCTCTCCTCAAGCGTTCCGATACTTTTTTGCTAACCAATGCTAACAAGTATCTAAGCTGAGATTGTCTCTCAACCTTGCGTATCAATCAATGCACGAAGGAAAATCCCCCGCCCACAATTTACAACTGCTGTACTGGCAACGCTTGATTTTCGCGCTCGTGCCGAGCGGTCGATTGACTGTTTTGCTTTGATGCCGTAGAGGAAGCTTATATAGAGGCTCCGTACCATCAGGGATTTTCACCTGAGTCTTTCAATCTAGTTCTACCACATTTTTATTAAATATCAAGTCGAGCAGAATGTTAGCAAACATAACTAAACATCAGCCAATTAGTCATTCTGTCTCAACTCATACCTAAGATTAGGGGACGATCTCTGGTTTTTCGCTAAGGCGGTCAGCGTTTTAGGCTTTGTCACTAGGGGATGTTAACATAACCGAAATCTGGAAAAAAGCACCTGTGACTCTTGTCCAGTCTGAGCTGGGTCTTAATTTGGGGAGAGATGCGATCGACCAAATATTTGTGTTTTACCTCGACCTCTACATACTTTACCCGAGTTCTCGTCCTACCTAGTTTTGATTGTAAATTTACAATTGTGCTGTTTGCAGGTGAGTCCCTCCAATTTTTGTCAGATACAGTCTTGGAGGCACAGAAACTCTCATAACCTTGGTTTTTTTCCCGAACCATCCCGCTGCACGCCAGATTTTTGTAGATCAAAGCGGTTTCTGCGTAAGTCATCACATAATTTACTTGCTCGATCGCACACTGCACCTATACAATAATGTTGTTAGGAATTTTTGAGTTGGGTGCGTAACTCAGTTGGATAGAGTAGCTGCCTTCTAAGCAGCGAGCCGCAGGTTCAAGTCCTGCCGTACCCGTTACACAAAATTAATGATATCAAGGGTTTCAGCACTTTTATACCGCCAAGGAAAGAGCGGCTGAGATCTTATGTGCTTCGGATTTGTTTCCGATGCCTGAATCGGAAACAAATCCGAAGCAAAAGCCCCGCCTGCCAAACTGGGCGAATCTTCCTGCTTCAGGGCGCTCGACACTGATACCCTTCTGAGTACATTCTTGACACAGCCGATGTGATATCATAAAAAGTCTATTGTGTCAATAGTCTATATCCTGTGATGTTCAAACAGCACCAGCAGCAGGTTGTGGGCCGAGTAGCCCTCAGAGGTTATCCTTAGTAATCAGGCTAGTTTCCGATAGGTTTGGATATGTTCCCAACAACTCTCTTTCATATTCCCCAAAATTTAATGCTATTACTCGACCGCAGCGCGATCGACAGATTAAAGCCCTTATTGGCGCAAGCAACCGGAATGCCTATAGTTGCATCGGAAAATACGGCAACAATTGCGCTCGTATTGGTTGCTCTGGGAATTCTGGGTTGGGGATTTTATCGCGCCAGACCTTTTGGCAAACTGGGAATTTTGGCTTGGTTGCAGTCTGTTGCGCTGATGAGTCCCTGGCTGCTGTTCTTTGGTTTGTTCGCCGCCGGAATTTACCTCAATCTAGTTGCGGTATTGTTGCTGCTCGTGGTCTCCACGGGATTGTACATTTATCTGGGCCGGCAATTGCGTAAGGCTGCATCCGATACAGTTCTCCCGCGCCCGGATACTGCTGAGGTAAAGTCCCAAAGCGATGCTTTCTCCGCTCCTGAGTCGCAGCGACCACCAGGCCAAGAAACCATTAAAATCGTCACTTCCTCGCCTGCGAATAATGAATCAGAAATAATTCCCGTTCCAGTGGAAGACCTCAAGGCAATTAAAGGCATATTTGGAATTGATACTTTCTTTGCCACAGAAACGATTCCCTATCAAGATGGGGTAATCTTGAAAGGCAATCTCCGGGGAGACCCAGAACAAGTACACTCACGTTTGACGGCAAGTTTGGAAGAAAGATTAAACGATCGCTACCGCCTATTTTTAGTAGAAAATCAGGACGATAAGCCGATAGTTATTATCTTGCCCAGCACCAACGACCCGCAGCCCACAACCGTGTCTCAAAAAATCCTAGCCGTCGTGCTGCTGCTGGCAACAATTGCTACTAGCTTAGAGACAGGCGGTTTGCTGCTAGGTTTCGATTTCTTTAACTCGCCGGCTAGATATCTAGAAGTTCTGCCAATTGCAGCCGGAATTTGGGCGGTTTTAGGCTCTGGCGAAATTGCTCGCCGAGTGCTGGCCAACCAGTACAAAGTTCGCTTGAGTTGGCCGTTTTTTATACCAACTTTGCAGATAGGTTGTTTTGGAGCGATCGACCGTTTTGAGTCGCTGCTGCCCAACCGTAAAGTTTTGTTTGACATCGCTTTTGCCGGGTCAGCGGCTGGGGGAATAGTTTCTCTGCTAATGCTGGTAACGGGTTTGCTGCTGTCTCACCCCGGCAGTCTGTTTCAAATTCCCGCAGAATTTTTTAAGGGATCTGTTTTGGTGGGAACTTTGGCAAAAGTGGTTTTGGGTTCGGGGTTGCAGCAGCAGATAGTTGACGTTCACCCGCTGGTAGTTATCGGTTGGTTGGGCTTGGTAATAACGGCAATTAATTTAATGCCGGCGGGACAGTTGGACGGGGGTAGAATTGTGCAAGCCATCTACGGTCGGAAAATAGCAAGCCGCGCTACTTTGGCGACGTTTGTGGTGCTGGCGATAGCTTCTTTAGTGAATCCTTTGGCCCTGTACTGGGCGATCGTGATTCTGATTTTACAGCGGAATCTGGAACGGCCAAGCCTCAACGAGCTGACTGAGCCTGACGACGCTCGCGCGGCTTTGGGTTTGCTAGCTTTGTTCTTGATGATTGCTGCCCTGTTGCCGTTGACTCCGGCTTTGGCGGGCCGTCTGGGCATCGGGAACTAACAGTAGTCTGGCATCTTTGGTAATAGGCTCTTGGGTTGCGGTAAATTAGTGGAATCTAGGAATTGACCGATCGAACTGGGGAACTGAAGGGCGATCGGGTTCCTAACTACTAATTTCCAATTAAGACCGCCGCCCAGGGCAATTTATCTACTACCAAAAGTTGATTTTTTTATAACCCAAAATTTGTTTAAACTTGATCGATTAAGTTTAAATAACTTATCTGAGCCTATAGGATAAAGTCATGGCTAATCAACTTCCTCCTGTATTGGTAACTTTTGATGCAGATGTTTTAATGACTGGCAGAACCCAAGTGTGGCAAGAATATGCCAAGGTGGGAACTTGCTATATCCCGGAAGTAGTGTACGACGAAATAGATCGTCTGACCGGGCAAGCGGTGGAAAAAGAGCAAGAGCAAGTAGCTAGAGAGTTTATGCGATTTTTTGCCGACAGTGGCTGGATTGCAACTGACGCTCAGGAAACACACCGAGCTCTCGAACCTTCGATCAAAAATCAAAGCAAGCCAGCAATGCTGGTAGTGGCGACGGCTCAGTGCGTTTACGGTTTGGCGACCGAACACCCGGAGGCATTGGTGATTTTTGTGTCCAACAGCCAGCCTCTGCTGAAGCGGCTGGCTTCTGTAGGCGCTACGAATCTCTGCGGGATTACCGGGGCGATGCTGTTAAATTGGGCGAGGAAAGGAGAACGCCCGCCTGCAGCGACTCAGCAATTGCAAAGTTTGATGCGTACCCTCGCCGAACGCAAATCGACTCAGCGCCCTAACAGCAGAATTCAGGATGCTGCTGTTGGTCAAACGGGGGCTTCTGTTAGCAAGTTAACGGGAACCCGTGGCGCTTCTGAATTGAAGTCGGTCAGCAGTTTTACTAAAACTCATAAAACGGATTTGACTGAGAAGCGCAGTGCGAGTTCGCGACCCAAAACGCCGCGGCGCAATCGCGAGGAGTCGAGAGATTACGAGCCGGCTGTATATCGCATAAAACATATTACACCTCCGAAAAAAAGGAACAGCGGTTTTCTGTCTACTGTGTTCAATTTTTTGGGAGCGTTATTTTTCTTAACGGTAGCGGTAGGTATTTTGTGGCGAGTGTTCGATGTTAGGGGTTTTAGAAAGACTTTTGTGCCGGCTCTACCGCAGCCTGTGCAACAATTTGTTAAGTCGATCGACCCTAAATAATCTGCTTTTCTGAAAATATCACCTTCTGATCCGGCTAAGTTGTGCTTGCGGTCATCGTTAATCTTGCACCTTGGGAAACTGGGATAGCACGCTTGGTTGACAAATCGCTTCCCTCCCTTAAATATAGCGGTAAGGTTCTTGTGGCGTCCCCTAGGGTTAGAATTTCTAGTCTTAGTCCGCTGGGAATTTTCAACGGCTTATACAACAGAAGATGAACGCTTCACTTTGCCGCTCCAAAAATCCATCGCCATGCTGAAATGGAACGCAATCATTAGTGGATTAGCACTGGCTTTGGCGGGTTTTGCTTATGCTTTAGTATTTTTTGTACTTCTTCCCTTCAGACAGTACGATTATGCAGCACCACCTGGGGCAATAGCAATGGCGATCGCCCTTACTCTAGCCATGAATTGGCTACTATCTGCATCGTTGCTAACTGGCTGGAGTTGGGTGGCTGCATTATTTTGTTTTCAGATAGCCCTCATGTTTTTTGGTAGCGTGTTTCTGGAAGATGGGCTGTACCTGCCAAATTTGTTGTTTTTTGGAACAATGATGGTAGGATATACGAGCGTTTATACCAGTTTTTCACAACAAAAAACACTGGCAACTGTGGGTTTATGTACAGTATTTTTTCTAGCTTCAATGTACTTGTTTTTGATTGGTGGCTGTGCGATAAAAGGCAAAAATCCGTTTCAGGGTTCTTCTACCCAGATGCTGCCACTGTTGAACCAAAGGGTAGAAATTATCACCGACAATCCCAAACAATTGTATTTGAATGGCAAAACAGGCGAACTCACGCATATTAACCGTTATGAGGTGACAGTGAAACTAGATTCTGGAGGAGACGAGAGATTGATGTGGCCCTATGTCGATGTGTGGTGGCAGGATATTAAGGCTGCTAGCGAACAGAAATCGCAGTAATTTATCTCGTTTCCGCTGGCATCGGAATAATAAAATCGAGTCAATACTTAACACTCAACCATTCAGTTTTTCAGCCCAGAGTCAACAGTCAATAGTCAACAATCATGATGAGTGCAACCCGAATTTATATCATTTATTTAACGCGGGTGCTGTTCCTTCTAGAGGTCGAATAATGACTGGTTTATTAGTAGATTTTTGCTGAAAAAGTGCCTTGAGGGCCAACTCAAGATTTTCTGCCATGACGATGCGGTTTTCGTAGGCAGCAATAACTCTAATTAAAGTTGGCAAACTATTGCGTTCCGCTTCTAAATAAAGAGGTTCCACATACAATAAAGATTGTTCTATGGGAATTACTAATAAGTTTCCTTGAAGTGCTTTGGAACCCTGGCGATTCCAGAGAGATATTTGTTCGGAAATAATGGGATCTTGGTTAATTAAAGCTTCTATTTGTTCCGGACCGTAAACCAATCGCTGTTTGGGAAATAAATACAACAGCAATTTTCCGTACTCGCTACCATCCGATCGCCCTGCAATCCAAGCAATTAAATTATTGCGACTTACTGGTGTAAATGGGAGGAGCAAAATAAATTCTTCTGCTGTTTCCGTTGGCAGTTTTGTAATCAAATAATACGGTGCTACGGGCTGCTGTTCGCTGCCATAAATTTCATTGGGAACTCGCCACAAATCCTCTCGATTGTAAAATACTTGCGGGTCTTCCATATGATAAGTTAGCAAGCGTTCTGATTGAATGCTGAACAAATCTACTGGATATCGGATATGTTTTCGGAGAGCGGGAGGCATTTTGTCAAGGGGTTTGAAGAGTCCGGGAAAGATAGCAATCCAACTGTTAATAATCGGATCGGAGGGATAGGCAACGTAGAAGTCAACAGACCCGTTGTAGGCATCAATCACTACTTTGACGGAGTTACGGATGTAGTTAAACTCATGATTGCCCGGATCGGAATACGGATAGCGATCGCTCGCTGTATAGGCATCGATAATCCAGTAAAGATAGTTGGGGGATTTATCAGTAGCTGAGGGTGAAGGTTTAATCTCGTTGCCCTTTTCATCTCTTTCTTTTTCTATATCATCATTGCTAAGATTGGCGTTTGCTACTACTAAATACGGGTCGGAATCGTAGCGCAAAAAAGGAGCGATCGCCCGGACTCTTTTATTAATATTGCGACGGTACAGCAATTTAGTTTCTGGCGTAAAATTGCGCGTCAGTGCCATTTGCCAATTTTTAAGATAATTAGCAAACAGCCAGCGTCGCCACATAGAACCGATCGCAATTCCGCCCCTACCGCTGTAAGTATTGTAAACATTGTCTTCGCCGCTGGGATAGTCAAATTCTTCGACTTTTGTAGGCGCCATCGCGTCTGTATCGGTGATTTCGCCGTAGTAAATTCGCGGGTAGCCGATCGGAATACTGGCCCGAATTTGATCGCTAGTTACTTCCAAAGCAGTCTTTCCTTTGTGGGCTGCAACTCCAATATCTTTGACAAAATAATCTGGTAAACCGCCGACACCGACTGTATTTACCGGAGAAAGAGTAAAGCCGTAACCGTGAGTGTAAACCAGGTGTTTGTTCACCCAAGTTTGAGCTTCGGGGGCAACTGCTGTGTAATCTAATTCCCGCGCTGCCAAAAACACTTGTTGGCTTTCAGAATCTCCCTTTTTTGCTTTTTCATTTTTGATTGTGTAGCGCTCGATATCGGCATCAGGGAAGGTATAATAGGGTCTGATTTGCTGTAACTGTCTATTGGTTTGCAGCAGCGGCAGCTTGTCCCACAACCGGATGTTGCTAATAGTAAGTTTATTTTTTTCTAAGTCGGCATAAGTGAGTTGGCCTGCGGGGTCAAATGTTTTTATTTCGATTTTTTTGAGGTCAAACGCTTCTTGACTGAAGGCAATGCTGCGCTGGATGTAGGGCTTTTCTCGTGCTAGTTCGTTAGGTTTAACTAGGAGTTGCTGCACAATTGTTGGCAGCAGGAAAGTTCCCAAGAAACTTAAAGTTATCCACGCTAAAATAATTTTTTTTATTAGTTCATTTTTTATTTTGAAGGGGTAAACCTGGCACAGCATCAAAAGTGCGATCGCCCCCGCTAAAATACTCAAAAATTCATAACAGGGCAGCCGCACAGTCACGTCAGCATAATTCGCCCCGTAACTAACGTCTCCCCGCGCATAGAGCAATGCGTAGCGCCCCAGCCAGTAGCGGAATGCGACAGCTAGCATTAAAGCTGCACCCAACCCGTACAAGTGCCGCTGCTGCGATCGAGAAAACCCCAAAAAGATCCCTTGAATCAGGCTATTTCCTGACAGTAAATATGTTAAAGCACAAGATACTAAACTGTACAAAAATACAACTATCAGCCCGAATCCTAGCAAATCTAAGATTGGCAAAATAAATACATAAAAGCCAATATTTTGATTGAAAATAGGGTCGGTTGTGTTAAAATTAGTAGGGTTAAAATATTGCAAAACATTTGTCCAGTGACTGACCGCAATAAATCCGATCGCCAAACTCAGAAAAATGGCGATCGCCCGCAGGCTAAAATCAGGCTTAATTGCTACAGCTAACATTGTCCCAAGCAGCAAGCCCAACTGCCACCAGTGAGAAAATAGCTGCACCGCCCCATGCTGGATTGACTCAATTCCCAAGTGCAAGGGCGGTATAGGTAAATTGTCAGCTATACCGAAATAGGCGATACTGCTTGCAGCTAACAGCCCGCAGTGAATTACTGTCAAAGTTGCGATCGAACTCAATCCGAAGACCGTCAACAGCAGCCAGGAAAAAGTAATTTGGGATTTAGCAAGAGGTAATTTGTAATTCTTCCCGGTATTCTTCCCGGTGTTGTTCGCCTTCAGTGAAGCGAATAGCGCCCCCCCAACCGACGATTTCATTTCTGCTGCGGGATGTTGCAGGTGGCTGGCTAAAGCCAAATTTCCGAGCAAAAAGACAGAAGAAACAGCAATTGCGATCGTCCCCAGCAACCCTTGAGTTTTCAGCTTTAACAAAAAAACCTGAAGATATCCAACTTCCTGAAACCACAGAATTTCTGCCGCCATGCGGGATGCCAATTCAAAAACCAGGCACAATCCTACAATCCATAAAATTAATTGATAAATTCGCCTTCTTAAAGTCATAACAATGAGCTAGAAGTAGGGACAGTGCATTGCCCATAGCTGTCAACTTAACCCGAAATATCACTCTTAGACGTAAGTCCTAGGCTAATAGCTAATACTCCTAGGTATGAAGAGTAATTAACTAATCAGTTCTTCAATCCTATGCAATAGGAATTGAGCTTGGAATCAGCGATTGAAACCCTGTCTGACTGAGAGTTGAGTGCTAAGTTGACAGCAATGGACAAATGCCTAAATCCCTACACATATAACGTCTAATTAACCGAATGTGAATCGAAAATTGAATCGAAAAAACTCCAGCTAGCTGTACTGCTGATTGACATCCACATCCAAATTAAACAGTGTTTGCAAAGTTTGCATCGCTTGCCGCCGCGCCTCAATATCCTGCTGAGCGCGCAACTGTACCATCGGATCGTGCAAAATCTTATTCACAATCCCCCTTGTTAAAGATTCAATCACGTCTTGATGTTTCTCCGAAAATTCCGAACCCAGACGCGATAAAGCTTTTTCTAACTCTTGTTCCCGAATCAATTCTATCTTATCCCGCAAACAGCTAATAGTAGGAACTGTTTCCAGACTGCGCCACCAGAGATCGAAAGCCTCTACTTCCTGTTCCAGCAAACCCTGAGCTTCCATTGCCATTTTGCGGCGGCTTTCGTGATTTTGAGCTACCACTGCTTTCAAGTCGTCCACATTAAACGATCGCACATTAGCGAGTTCATTCGCATCCGACTCAATGTTGCGCGGCACAGAAATATCCACCAACATCAAAGGGCGATTCGGGTCTAAAACAGCTTCCAATTTAGCTTTATTTAACAGTGGCTCCGTAGCTGCGGTACTGGTAAAAACCAAGTCAGAACTGGCAATTATCTGCATCATTTCCGAGAGCTGATACAGGTGCAATTCAGCATCTTTAAACTGACCGGCTAACTCTAGGGCGCCCCGCACCGAGCGGTTGACGATCGAAATATGGCTAGCTCCTTTTGAGAGCAAATGCTGCACCAAAAGCCGCGACATTTTGCCAGCACCGATAATCGCAATTTTGCTGCTTGCTAAATGCTGACCCTTCATTTGAGCCAATTCTGCTGCCGCCGAACTAATCGAAACTGCACCGGTACCGATGCTAGTTTCCGTGCGAACTCGCTTCCCTGCTGTGAGAGCTTGCTTGAACAAGCGCTCTAAAATTCTGCCTACACCTTTGTACTGCTGGGCGAGTTTGTGAGTTTGTTTCACCTGAGCCAAAATTTGTCCTTCTCCGAGAACCAAACTGTCGAGACCAGAAGCCACTCGCATCAAGTGCATCACCGCATCTTCGTGCAGCAAAATAAACAGGTGAGGACGCAAAGACTGCAAAGGAACTTTACTGCATTCTGAAAGGAACTGAATAACCTCTCGTACACCAGGCTCCGACTCGCTGGTAACAATATAAATCTCTAAGCGGTTGCAAGTGCTGAGGATGGCAACCTCTTGAATGTGCGGGTAGCCGCGCAATTGGGCGATCGCCGCTTCAACTTTCTGTTCTGGAATGCTTAGTTTTTCGCGAACTTCTACCGGCGCTGTTTTGTGGCTGAGACCTACGACTGCAATATTCATATCTGTGATTTGTCACTATTTCTTTCTTAGTTGTTAACAGTCACCTGTTATTAGTTCTTAGTTTATCGCTAATTGCTAATCATCGGTGACTGTTAACCGTTAACTGTTAATTGTTAACATTTAACTGTTAACCACTAACTAATCACTAATTCAATTGCAAAGATTTCGGCTGGTCAAACATATGGATTGTATCCACAAACCGAGCAGTTTTCGACTGAGAAGAAATTACCAAACTTTCAGTGCGAGCGCCACCGCCAAAGAAGCGAACTCCATCCATCAGCGTTCCGGGAGTAATCCCGCAAGCTGCAAACAGAACTGTTTCTCCCGATGCCAACTCTTCAGCATTGTAAATCTTGTCTGGGTCTGTGATGCCCATCTCTTTAAGTCGAGCGATATTGCTCTCTTTGCTTTCACCGATCAAACCAGTTTTTACAACTGCCGGATCGTAAATTAACTGCCCTTGGAAGTGACCGCCCAAGCAGCGCATTGCTGCTGCGGAAATCACACCTTCGGGTGCAGCGCCAATACCCATAAGTGCGTGGATGTTGGAACCAGAAAACGCGCAAGAAATCGCTGCAGAAACGTCGCCGTCGCTGATCAGCCGAACTCTTGCACCCGCTTGCCGAATTTCATTAATTAAATCTTTGTGTCGGGGGCGATCCATGACCACCACCACCAAATCTTCAATACTGCGGCCGAGACAATCAGAGATAATTTTGAGGTTTTGAGTCGGCGTTTTGCGAATATCTACATGATTCTTAGCAGCCGCAGGAGCAGCCAATTTGTTCATGTAGAAATCCGGTGCCGCAAACAAACCACCTTTTTCAGAGATTGCCAAAACTGCCATCGAACCGTTTTGACCGTAAGCGACCAGGTTAGTACCTTCGCAGGGGTCAACAGCGATGTCAATCTCGATCAATTCATCTATGTTGCAGACATCTTTGGCATCTTCGCGGGTACAAATACCTACTTGTTCGCCGATGTAAAGCATTGGTGCGTCATCGCGCTCGCCTTCGCCGATCACGATGCGACCGCGCATATGAATTTTGTTCATGCGCTCCCGCATGGCTTCTACAGCCACTCTGTCGGCTTCATCTTTCTCGCCTTTGCCCATCAAGCGAGCGGAGGCGATGGCTGCCTGCTCAACTACTTCGATAATCTCTAAACCGATTACATTGTCCACGAACTAGATCCTCCCAACTGCTGATGCGTGCCTTGTGCTCTTTTTGCACTCCCAGCCATCAAGTTTATCAGAGGCGGGGATCTCTGCGAGCGCAAGCACTTGCTTAGTTTGTGTTAACTTTTGCTTCTTTGAGACTGGGGCTGGAAAATCTGATCCCAACAAGCTCAAAGATCGATCGCCCCAATACTTCACTCTTGCTTGGAGGATCGCACGCTAGCCCCGTCTTATTAGCCCTAAATCCCGGACTTCAGAGGTTCCGGGGCAGCGAGCGGTTATTTCAGGCAACTTGTCATCCCGAATGCCGTTAAAGGTTTTATGATTAGTTTGCGATCGCACGATTTCTCAGAAACCCGGTTGCTAACCGGATTTATCGTTACTAAACCCAATATTTTGGTACAAATCGGGTTTCTGAGGGTAAGTCCTAATGATGACGAATCACATGGACAGCCGCCAATCGAGACGCACTAGACTTTATAAGCAGGAAGCAATAAAAAATGATGATGAAAGCCCAAGATATTATGACCACAGAAGTTGTTACCATTCGCGGTTCAGCAACTGTAGCTGAAGCAGTGGCGATGATGAACGATCTGTGTTTGCGCGCGTTGATTGTGGAACGCCGCCACGAACAAGATTCTTACGGCATTGTGACAGAAACGGATATTGTCTATAAAGTAGCAGCCTACGGAGTAGACCCGAAAAAAGTCCGCGTCTTCGAGATTATGACCAAACCTTGCATTACGGTGAATCCTGACTTGGGCGTGGAATACGTGGCTAGGTTGTTCGCGAATACCCGCATCCGCCGGGCGCCGGTGATTAAGGACGAGCTAGTGGGCATTATTTCGGTCACAGATATATTGACAAAAAGCGATTTTCTTGAGAAGCCGAAGAGTATTTTATTTGAGGAACAAATCGAACAGGCGATCGCAGATGCCAGAACTATCTGTGCCGAGAAAGGCGCTACTTCTAGAGAGTGCGCGGTAGCGTGGGATATTGTAGAGGAAATGCAGGCTGAGGCTTCTCACCAGCGATCGATGAAGCTTGAGAAAACGGCTTTTGACGAGTATTGCGAGGAAAATCCCGAGGCGGCTGAAGCGCGGATGTACGACAGTTAGTTTAGTCCTTAGTCATTAGTTATTAGTTATCAACTCTTATTTATGGATTGATAACTAATAGCTAACTATCGGAAAGAGCTTTTTTTCTGAGAGCCTCACGAAAAATAAAAATCTTAAGTGTTTGGCTCAGTCATACAAAACACGTTCAGCTTATTCCCGTCAAGATCGCGAAAATATCCCGCATAAAACCCCGGCAACACGCCTCTTGGCCCCGCCGCCCCTTCATCCTTAGCCCCAAGTTCGATCGCTTTGTTATAAACTAAGTTGACTTTTTCTGGACTGTCAACTTGAAGAGCTATCATTACTCCATTGCCAACAGTTGCTGTGTTACCATCAAAGGGTTTTGTAATAGCAAGTGCTGGTCGAGCGGGAGAAACGCTCCATGCGATAAATCCGTCGAATTCCATGAATCTTCGAGCGCCAATTTCAGCAAGCAAAGCATCATAAAACTTTGCTGCACTTTCAATATCGTTCGTACCGAGTGTAACGTATCCGATCATATTTTTTGTCTTCTAACTGATGTTAAGATAAAAAAATGTTTGAGCAAATAGCAATTGAGTTAAACTGATCCTTAGCCAACTAAAGCTACAGCTCAAACATCATTTTAGATCGTAACTCAAACTATCTCGGTTTTGTCCGGTCCAATGATTTATTCCCGATCGCTAATACACTCGGGAGTGTCTCTACTTGGACTGTTGACGATCGCACTTACCGCCTTTGCTTTCATAGCTTCGGAAGCATAGGGCTTTAACAGCGGCAAAACTTCCTGAGCATTTTTAACAGCAGGATCTAGCCACTGTTCCCAATCGCTGTCGGGGAGTATCACTGGCATTCGATCGTGCATCGGCTGCACTGTTTCGTTAGCAGCGGTAGTAATTATAGTGCAAGATACAATGTTTTCTTTTTCTGGAGATTCCCAATTTTCCCACAAACCGGCAAAAGCAAAAGGTTCGCCGTCTGCCTTTTGAAAATAGTAAGGCTGTTTGTTCTTTCCCTGCTGTTGCCATTCGTAGAAACCGTCAGCGACTATCAAACATCGCCTGTGCTTGATGGCGCTGCGAAAAGCAGGCTTTTCGGCTACAGTTTCCGATCGCGCATTGATCATCTTGCTGCCCATTTTCATGTCTTTTGCCCAACTTGGAATCAAACCCCAGCGCATAAATTGGAACTCTCGCTGCATTTTTTTTTCAACTGTTACTGTGGCAACTGATTGAGTGGGGGCGATATTGTATCGCGGTTTGATATCGGGAACTTCCGACAGTTTGAAGAATTCGGCGATGATTTCACCTGAAGTAGTTAAAGTGTATCGTCCACACATAATTTATAGTTGGTATTAACAAAAAGGTAGATGGGGATTTACCCTTGGGCGGGGCGGGTTTTCGAGATTATTGGTGTTAGGTAAAGATGGTTTGTAAAACCCGCCCCTTGTATCTTAAAAGAGTCAGGCGCTCAAACCGTAGATCGCAGGCTATAGAACCGCAGACACGGTTGTAA
>NZ_JAUBQS010000061.1:0-38736 GCF_036701355.1 Microcoleus sp. Pol12B3 | reverse complement strand
TTTTGGTCGCAAATCTTCGGAATTGCCTTCTCCAACAAACGCTGGTTGCACTTCTTCATGCTGTTCGTACCTGTCACGGGCTTGTGGATGAGTTCCATTGGCATCGTCGGTTTAGCATTAAACCTGCGCGCCTATGACTTCGTATCACAAGAATTGCGCGCTGCTGAAGATCCTGAGTTTGAAACGTTCTACACTAAGAACATTCTGCTTAACGAAGGCATTCGTGCTTGGATGGCTCCGACAGACCAACCCCACGAAAACTTCATCTTCCCTGAAGAAGTTCTGCCTCGCGGTAACGCACTTTAAAAAAATCAGGATTTGGATTTCAGATTAATTTAATATTTTTAACTTAATCTGAAATCCAAATCCCTACTCCCTGGCGCAGGCGCGGTGATACCGTGCCCTACTAGGGAACAAAAAAACCCAAAATCCAAAATCTAAAATCGTTGGAGGTTCTACCGGGTGGTAACGCTCTCTAATTCCTACGCAAGCGGTCGCGACCAAGAATCCTCCGGGTTCGCTTGGTGGTCTGGCAACGCTCGTTTGATCAATCTCTCCGGCAAACTGCTGGGCGCACACGTCGCTCACGCTGGCTTGATCGTGTTCTGGGCCGGTGCAATGACTTTGTTTGAAGTCGCTCACTTTATCCCAGAAAAGCCCATGTACGAACAGGGCTTAATCTTGATGCCCCACATCGCGACTTTGGGTTGGGGCGTCGGCCCCGGCGGTGAAGTTACGGATATCTTCCCGTTCTTCGTAGTCGGCGTTCTTCACTTGATTTCATCTGCTGTTCTCGGTTTGGGCGGCATTTATCACGCCGTTCGCGGCCCAGAAGTTCTCGAAGAATACTCTTCGTTCTTCGGCTACGACTGGAAAGATAAGAACCAGATGACGAATATCATCGGCTACCACCTGATTCTGTTGGGATGCGGCGCTCTGCTGCTGGTAGCTAAGGCTATGTTCTTCGGCGGTGTCTATGACACTTGGGCTCCGGGCGGCGGCGACGTGCGTATTATCACGAACCCCACTCTGAACCCGGCTGTGATTTTTGGCTACTTGGTTCGCTCTCCTTTTGGTGGCGAAGGCTGGATTGTCAGCGTCAACAACATGGAAGACATCATCGGCGGTCACATCTGGCTCGGCCTGATTTGTATCGCTGGCGGTGTTTGGCACATTTTGACCAAGCCTTTCGGCTGGGCTCGCCGCGCCTTAATCTGGTCTGGCGAAGCTTACCTGTCTTACAGCTTGGGCGCTTTGTCCCTGATGGGCTTCATCGCTTGCTGCTTTGTCTGGTTCAACAACACTGCTTACCCCAGCGAATTCTACGGTCCGACAGGCCCGGAAGCTTCTCAAGCGCAAGCTTTGACCTTCCTGATCCGCGACCAACGCTTGGGTGCTAACGTCGGTTCTGCACAAGGCCCCACCGGTCTGGGTAAATACCTGATGCGCTCTCCTACTGGCGAAATCATTTTCGGCGGTGAAACGATGCGTTTCTGGGATTTCCAAGGCCCTTGGTTGGAACCCTTGCGCGGTACTAACGGTTTGGACTTGAACAAAATCAAGAATGACATTCAGCCTTGGCAAGCTCGCCGCGCGGCTGAGTACATGACTCACGCTCCTTTGGGTTCTTTGAACTCTGTGGGCGGTGTGGCGACTGAAGTTAACTCGTTTAACTTCACTTCTCCTCGTTCTTGGCTGTCCTGTTTCCACTTTGTGATGGGTTTCTTCTTCTTGGTCGGCCACTTGTGGCACGCTGGTCGCGCTCGCGCGGCTGTCGCTGGCTTTGAGAAGGGTATCGATCGCGAAAATGAAGCGGTACTTTCTATGCCAGACTTAGACTAATCGATCGAATTTATTTCTGATTTGACTGTCTAGTTGAAAAAGGCTCCTGCTTAACGCAGGAGCTTTTTTTGATCGGATGATAATATCTGAAAAAGCAGCGGATTGTCGATCGACAGTTCTCCGAGCCCCTTAGCAGCAGATACAATCCTATACGTAGAAAACCGGTTTGTGAGTTAACCTGTTGAATTCAATGCTGTTTTTTTCCGTCAGCTCGTTCCTCAGCGAGCTTTTGCATCCAGGACGGACATATTTCGGTGCTACCTTCATCGGTGGCGGTGAATGACTCTACAAGTCTTGAACATTGACAATTTTAATCCGTTGGGGTACAGAGCTTGCAAGGCAGACTCTACAAAGTTTATATTTAAAGTACAAAAGTTTTAATCCCACACAATTAAAAGTGGTAATTTGAAGGCAGATCGCTACAGGTGCACAACTAATCGACCATTGCCCTCAGGATATTTATATTTTATTAAATGGCTGTGCTTGCCGATTTTTTTAACAAGCACAAAACTTTTGGGTCGCTTACTGTTATTGCTAGGAAAGCAAAAGATTAATAATGGACTCATTAAAGATCGAAAATGTCAAGGTGAGGTTCGATCGAGCAAATTTGCTCGAACGCATCGCCAACCGCATTCGCCGCTCTCTAGAACTCCCCGAAATTCTGAGCGCAACAGCAGCGGAAGTTCAATCCTTTTTGGGAACAGACAGAGTAAAAATCTACAAATTTCATAGCGACGGTAGCGGTGAAGTGATTGCCGAATCAATTAACGGCAACCGCTTGCCCTCCCTATTGGGCCTCCATTTTCCAGCAGACGATATTCCCCCTCACGCCCGCGAACTGTTCGCGCAAGTACAGGTGCGATCGATCGTCGATATAGATTCCGGGCAGCTAGGCCAAAGTCCGCGCCGCGAGGCGGTTTCGGGCGAACTGCTGCCCGACGACGAAATGCGCTTTCGTGCGGTTGACCCCTGCCATGCTGAATACTTGACTGCACTAGGGGTCAAGGCTTGCTTGGTAGTACCAATTTTTCACGGCGAAGAATTCTGGGGGTTGTTGGTATCTCACCACTCCGAGTCCCGGAGTGTGGCAGAAAACGAACTCCAAGGCGTTCAGATGGTGGCAGATCAGCTCGGCGTCGCCATAGCCCAATCAACCCTCCTCGCCCGAGCGAGGGCGAAAGCTCAACGGGAAGCTGCCGTCAACCGCGTCGCCGCAGCCCTTCACTACCAGCCGGCGATTGAACTCCAAACAGCTTTGGTAGAATCGGTAGCAGCACTAGACGCCGCCGGCGGCAGGCTGTGTATTTTCGCCACGCCATTCATTTCCGAAAGCAGCAAGGTTACGAATCTAGTTCGCTATTCGGATAACTCGAATCGAGAACTCACAGTCTACACTTGTGGCTCAGGGCCGAAGATGGGAATTTCCGCAAAATACCCGCAGGTTGAGCAATACAGCGTCTGGCACGAATATTTTAAATCCGGCGAGCAACAGGTTTGGGTAATTCCCGACTTGTACCAAATTAGCAGTTTGAGAAGCCTGCAACCTGCATTTCGATCGACCAAAATTCGCAGTATTTTAATCGTACCGCTCAAAACCCGCCAGCAAATATTCGGTTACTTGAGCATTTTTCGAGAAGAATTTGACACCGAAACTCTCTGGGCTCGACAGTTTGATAGCGACGGGAGGCTCGCCCAATCTCGGATATCTTTTGAAGCGTGGAAAGAGTCAAAAACTGCCCAAATTCGCGAATGGAAAATAGAAGAAATTGAATTGGTTCAAATTTTGTGTACCCACTTTTCTAATGCTATTAACCACTACCAACTCGATCAACAAATAGAAGAACTTAACACAAATTTAGAAAATCAAGTTCAAAAGCGCACCGCTCAACTACAGCAGTTGACCCAACAGCAGCGAGTGCTGTTTGAAGTGGTCGCAAAAATGCGGAAATCCCTCGAATTGAACAAGATTTTTAGTACGATGTGCCAGGAAGTGCGGCAGGCTCTAAATGCCGATAGAGTGGCAGTTTACCACTTCGTTTCCGCATCAGAATTTAACGATGGTGAATTCGTTTCCGAAGATGTTTTGCCAGCTTTTGTGTCAGCAATGGCAGTCAAAGTACACGATCGCTGCTTTGGAGAAAAGTATGCCAATCTCTACTCTCAGGGACGAGTTCACACAATGTCCGACATTAGACAAGCCGGACTGCAAGATTGCTATGAGCAACTATTAGAGCAATTTCAGGTCAAAGCTAGTTTAGTTGCACCGGTGATGAAAGGCAAAGACCTTTGGGGCTTGCTGTGCGTACACCAATGTTCGGCTCCCCGCAACTGGGAATCTTCCGAAATTAAGTTTGCTACCCAAATTTCCGTTCAGCTCAGCATCGCTTTAGAACAAGCAGATTTGCTCGCTCAAACTCAGCAGCAAGCAGTTGAGTTGCAGCGGGCAGCAGAGCAGGAAAGAATACTGTTTGAAGTAGTTGCTAAGATTCGACAATCTCTCGATTTAGATACAATTTTTAGCACAACAACTACAGAATTGCGGCGAATTTTAAATGCAGATAGAGTTGGAATTTATCGTTTCTATATAAGTTCAAAGCTTAATGAAGGGGAATTTATTACCGAAGATGTTTTGCCAGATTTTCCTTCAGCAATGGCTGTGAAAGTTCGCGATACTTTTTTTGGAGAGAACTATGCAAATAAATACAGCCAGGGACGCATTCAAGTGCTGCCTGATATCGCAAGTGCGGGACTCTCGGACTGCCACGCTGCTCTTTTAGCTCAATTTCAAATAACAGCTCAAGTGATTATACCACTGATGAATGGCAGCGAACTTTGGGGTTTGCTGTGCGTGCACCAGTGCGGCATTTCCCGCAATTGGAACAGTTCGGAAATTCAGTTTGCTACGCAAGTAGGAGCTCAATTGAGCGTAGCATTAGAACAAGCAGATTTGCTTGCTAAGACGCGGCAGCAAACTATCGATTTGCAGTGGGCAGCCGAGCAACAGCGGATACTGTTTGAAGTGGTAGCCAAGATTCGAGAATCTCTCGATATCAACGCAATTTTTAAGACTGCAACCCAAGAAGTTTGTCAGTTTATGCAAGTTGATAGAATTGCGGTCTATCAATTTTATCCTGATTGGAGTGGCCATTATGTGGCAGAGTTTGTGAAAGATGGCTGGATAAAATTAGTAGGGGAAGGTATCAGTACGGTTTGGCAAGATACTTATTTGCAGGAAAACCGAGGCGGTAGATATGTCAATAATGAAACTCTAGCTGTTGACGATATTTATCAAGTTTGCCACTCGGAATGTGTTGTCGGTATTTTAGAGAAATTTCAGGTGAAGTCTTATGCGATCGCGCCGATTTTTGTAGGACAAGAACTTTGGGGTTTGCTGACAGCGTATCAACATTCTGGACCCCGCTGTTGGGAAAGTTCAGAAGTTAACTTTTTAGCTCAGATTGCCAATCAGTTAGGTGTAGCTATTCAACAAGCCGATTTGTTGGCTCAAACCAGACGCCAAGCAGAACAAATCGCTCAAAGTTTAAAGGATTTGCAGCACACTCAAGCTCAATTGATTCAAACTGAAAAAATGTCTGGCTTGGGGCAACTGGTAGCCGGGATTGCTCACGAAATTAACAATCCGGTTAATTTTATTTACGGTAATCTCAATCACGCTAGTGAATATACTGCTAGCTTACTGAGTTTGCTGGAACTTTACCAGCAACAATATCCCGATTCTAGTGCTGAAATAGACAAATTGAGTGAAGATATTGACTTGGATTTTCTGCTAAAAGATTTGCCCAAATTGCTATTGTCAATGAAGGTGGGAGCCGATCGCATCCGTCAAATAGTTCTCTCGTTAAGGAATTTCTCTCGTCTTGACGAAAGTCAAACGAAGGCTGTTGATATTCACGAGGGCATTGACAGCACACTGTTAATTTTACAGCACAGGCTGAAATCTAATACGGACAGTGCAAACATTGTGCTACTGAAAGAATACGGCATTTTGCCTGTAGTTGAGTGTTATGCAGGACAGTTGAATCAGGTATTTATGAATGTAATTGGCAATGCAATCGATGCTTTAGAATCGCACAAGTTTCTCGTCGGTCAATCTGTAATTCCTCAAATTAAAATCTCTACTGCTGTCGGTCAACTTAATGATACTGTTCCTAGCGCGGTGATTCGGATTTCTGACAACGGCCCGGGAATTGCGGAATCTATGAGAAAACGCATATTTGACCCTTTTTTTACCACTAAGTCGGTGGGGAAAGGTACAGGATTGGGACTGTCAATTAGTTACCAAATTGTGGTAGACAAACACGGCGGCGTTTTAAAATGCAATTCGGAACTGGGGAAGGGTACTGAGTTTGTGATCGAGATTCCACTTCGACAGCAGCCAGCAGTCATTACTCATTAGTCATTATTGTAAAATCTTGCCAACAGTCAACAATCACAGAGGCTGCAACCAGAATAGATATAATTAATCTGCGTTTATCTGTGTTTATCTGCCCTCATCTGCGGTGAAAAAAAGAGAATTTATGAACTGCAGATGACAAGGGACAAGGCACTGAGGCTGATCCGTGCATATGAAAAGAAGGGATATATGAATAATTCCGATGCTAACAGAAGATGTGGAATCAGGCTCGATCGTGGGTATGCGATCGCATAGCCGCCTTGCGGCATCGCGTCTGACAGTTGCCTAAGTCCTGATGCCAAAAGAGGCCTATTTAAGGGACTTTCATAGATTACTTTCGCTCTTTTGTAGTTCTTGTTGGAGAGTATTCTTGACACGATCGTACTCACCCTCGATTTGAGCCAATAGGGTTGAGGCTCGATCGAGTTCACCAGAGGTACTCATGACTTCTAACCTGCCACAAAGCTGGGCCAGAGGAGCCGCGCTTAGGTTCGCACTACTGCCTTTGAGGGTATGAGCGGCTCGCTTTAGGGCTTGGGTATCCCCTTGGGCGATCGCTAATTTCATAGCTTGTAGCAACTTGAGAGATTCCTCCAAGTAGCAGTTCGCCAGCAAGCTCACAATCTTGGTTGAATCTTCATCGATGCTGCTACAGAAGGCTTGCAGTTCTGCAAGGTTAACCGCTGGCATATCAATTTCTGGCTTGTTGCTATCTGATTCATCTTTTTGGGCCTGCTGCGGTTGCGGGTTGGGTGGACACTGACTCAGCGCTTGGATGAGAGCCTCTAATCGAATTGGTTTACTGATATAGTCATTCATGCCGGCATCCCGACAAAGCTCGCGATCGCCCTGCATGGCATTCGCCGTCATGGCAATAATTCGGGGACGAGCATGAGCCGGCCACTCCTCACCTATACGGCGGGTGGCTTCTAGCCCATCCATCTCTGGCATTTGTACATCCATCAGCACTACATCATAAGGCTGGCGATGCAGGGCTTCCAAGACTTCTAATCCATTGGCAGCAACATCGGCCCGGTATCCCAAACGCTCTAACAGCAGCAGTGCCACCTTCTGATTCACCAGATGATCCTCTGCTAACAGAATTCGCAGCGGGAGTCTCTGACCCAATTTAATATCATCCTCAACAGAGCTAGGGGGTCGCTGTTGAACTTTTGTCGGTTGAGCTTGTAGTGCCTGAGTCAGCACTTCATAAAGCTGGGATTGTTTGATGGGTTTGCTTAAACAAGCCGCAAAATGGGTCGAGAGTGCTGAAGAACTCCCTTCTGGTTTGCCCATTGAAGTCAGCATCACCAGTGGTAAACGGTGGCACTTAGGAAGCTGATGGATTTCTGATGCGAGTGTCAAGCCGTCCATCTTTGGCATTTGCATATCTAAAATAGCGACATCAAATGTTTCTCCACTCTGAAGCCAGTTGAGCGCTTCCACAGCCGATTGGGCAGCGCGAATCTCCATCCCCCAAGTCTGGGCTTGCAGCGTCAGAATTTGTCGGTTAGTCGGCTGGTCATCTACGATTAATAAACGCTTGCTAGATAGTTCTGGTAGCATTTCAATCGGTTCCGCTAACTCACTAGCAACAGCGGGTGCGACAATCGTGAAGTAGAAGGTAGAACCCATTGTGATTCGATGAGGCTCAGCGGCTTGCCATTTTGGGGAAGGGGTTCCTCCGACCTGACCTCGGGTTTGAACCCACATCATGCCGTTCATCATTTCACTAAGTCGCTTACTAATCGCCAGACCTAAACCTGTCCCTCCATACTGCCGAGTCGTCGAAGCATCTACTTGACTAAAAGATTTGAATAGTCGATCGAGCCGGTCTGTTGGAATGCCAATGCCCGTGTCTTGAATGGCAAACTGAATTTCATACAAGCTTTCGGGCAAGTTCCCTGGCTCAGAAATCGTTTTGTCAGAATCAACTATAGAGGCTTCCACGGAAATGGTAACTTCCCCAGTTTCAGTAAACTTAATCGCATTATTAAGCAAGTTAACTATAATCTGACGCAGACGGGTGACATCACCCAAAATCAACTTAGGAGTCTGAGGCTGGATCAGGTAGCCCAACTCAATCCCCTTCTCATCTGCTTTAACTGCAAGTTGGTCGATCGCACCTTCTATGCAATCTCTCAAGCTCAAGGGATGCTTTTCTAGTTCCAGCTTGCCCGACTCAATTTTGGAGAAGTCAAGGATGTCGTTGATGATGCTCAGGAGAGTATCCCCACTATTGCGAATCGTCTCGATAAAATCTCGCTGTTGAGCTTTGAGTTCTGTATCTAGCAGCAGTCCCGTCATGCCAATAACCGCATTCATGGGAGTGCGAATTTCATGGCTCATCATCGCCAGAAACTCACTTTTGGCTCGGTTCGCAGCTTCTGCTTCCCGTCTAGTTTGCTCCACGGCAAAGTTTTTCAGAGTTAATTCTTCTCGTTGTCGAGTTTCTTGCTCTAGTAATTTGGCTTGAGCGAGAGCAATTCCTACTTGAGTCGCGACGGATTCTAGCAACTCCACTTGATCGGGAGTCCAACGACAGTAGCGATCGCACTGGTGCAAACAAATGGCACCATTCGCTTCTCCTTGGTAAGAAGTTCGCACTGCTAACATCGATCTTAATTTGAGACTGGTACAAATTGAATGAGTACAGGCGAGCAATAAATCGCAGTAGACATCCGGAGAGGCGATGGCTTCATCTTGAGCCATCAACTGTTTTGTATAAGCAGGACTCACAGCCAGAATGTCCCGATCCTCGCTGGAGTCTGAGCCGGGTGCTAGATACTCTGCAACGACAGGAAACTGAGGCTGTGGATTGTCCTGGTATGTGCGAATTAAGCAGCGACTGACCCCAAAAGCTTGCCCAATCTGAACAGCAGCCGTTTCAAATATCTGCTGAGCATTGAGGCTTTGACGAATTTCTTGGGTAATTTGCTTCAGCAGTAAGGCTTTTTCCAATTGTCGTTGTAGTGCTTCTTCTGCTTGCTTGCGATCGCTAATATCCTTCATGAAGCAGTGGTGCCCCACAAACACATTTTGCTCGTCATAAGCAGAGACCATCACCAGTTGTTTATAGAACATCGTGCCATTTTTTCGCATCCCCTTGGCTTCGACTTCGACTCTGCCTTCTCTCAACATCTGCTGATAAACAGCCGCCATCTTCTCAATATCTTCAGGATGAACGGTTCTCGGCCATTCCATCCCTAGCATTTCCTCTGGCCGATATCCGCAGATGGCTGCATAAGTTTCGTTAACGAAGATATAGGCTCCTTGAGGGTCTAGCCTAGAAATGCCTGCCACGGCATTTTGTAGCGCTGCACTCATTTGTTGCAGTTCCGCTTCGGCGCGTTTGCGATCGCTAATTTCAATCAGAATGCAACCCACTCCTACAGGCTGCTCTGCATCCTTGAAAATGGGGAAATGAGAAGTTAGCCAGTAGCGTTTGGCACCAGTTTGACTGGTTACTTCTGAACTCATTTCCAAGCTGATGGAAGGTTTTCCTGTCGTTAAAACCTGTTGTAACAGTGCATTTACACTAGGAGCAAATTCTCCCAAAATTTCATCGGTTGTCTTACCTAAATGAGCCTCCACAGAGTGGTCATTAATTTCAGCTAGTGCCTCATTGATTTGTAAAAATCGAAACTGCCGATCGTATATACACAGCCCCACCCCTGCTAGGGAAGATCCTTTAAAGAAAGCATTCAATAATTGCTCTCTGGCTTGAATTTCCTGCTCTAACTGTTTGCGGTTGGTAATATCGCTGTGAGAACCAGTCATACGGACAACTCTGCCCGCTTCATCCGAAAGCGCTTGCCCTCGAGCCAAAATCCATTTGTAGCTCCCATCCTTGCAAAGCACTCGATGTTCTGTAATATAAAACGGGGTTGTGCGCTGAAAGTGATCTTGAATGGCTTGCATCACCCATCCGATATCGTCGGGATGAACTCGTTTACTCCATTCCTCTAACTGATTGGGGATTTCATGATCCTGGTAGCCCAACATCTCTTTCCAGCGAGCCGAGAAAAATACTTCATTGGTGTGGACGTTCCAATCCCATACCCCATCATTACTACCATGTAGGGCGAGTTGCCATCGCTCTTCACTGGCTTGCAGAGCGACTTCTGCTTGATGCCGTTCGATTTCACTACCAATCCACTGAGCCATCAGCTTCAGCAATTCCACATGGGCCGATTTAAAGCTGTCTACACGGGGAGATTTACTAGAAAAGCTGAGGGTACTGTAGACTTTGCCTGCCACTAAAACTCGTGTTCCAATATAGGCTTCCATGTCAAGGGCAATATAGGCAGGATGGTAACGCCATTTTGAGGTGCCTATATGTTCGATGGTTAGGGGTTCATTTGTGTCTAAAGCTTCACAGCACAAAGTTTGCTTAATATCAAAGACATCACCTGGTTTCAGGACTCGATCGGGCGATCGTGCAACCATCACCTCATAAAGATTATCTTGCACGATCGCCAATATGCCACATTCAAGCCGAAAGGTCTGACATCCCATGTCAATTAGCGCTTGGATGCGCTGCTCAAAATTGAGATTTTGGCTAGCAGTGACTTCATATAAAGCTCGTATTGCCGCCTCTCTTGTTCTTAGTTCAGCTTCGGCTTGTTTACGTCTCTTAATTTCAGCTTTCAGAGAGCGATTGATTTTGGATAATCTTTGCGTTCGTTCTTGAACCCGCTGTTCTAATGTAGCGTTGACGTGTTTAATCTCCCTAAATTTTTGATTTAGCGCGATCGCCATCAATTGAAAATTGCTAGCAAGCTCATTGATTTCAGTCACCGAACTATGTTTCCATTCAAATGTTTTTTCTGAAAGCTTGTTCGGTAAGTCAGTAGTCGCAAGAGCTAAAAAGGATAACGGCTTTACCAGTCGTTCGCTAACCACCGTTGCAAACAAAAATGCCAACATTGTGATGACGAGAAGAATAATCAGATCTATCCTGTAGCGATTTTGTAAATTTTCTACATAGGGAGCTGCTGGAATTTCTAAGCGTAATCTCCAGTTCAGCTCAGGGGAAATCATAAATTCCTGTATATATAGAGAGTTTTTCCAACGGATCATCGGATAGTTGCCCTTGCTAGGAACCCACTGCTGCAAGGTTCCCTCTAAGGTGCGAGTGCTGCCGTGCTTTGACTCTTGAACACTGGTCAACAGCTTTTCGTCGGATTGATTACTAGCAATAACTTGGTTGTTTTGATCGAGCAATGTAATGCGTAGTTCCTGATTGTTTTTCGGAAAAAAGTATAGATATTTGATCTGGCTCACTGCTAATGAACCATGGATCAGCCCAGTAAAATCACCTTCTATTTGCAGTGGCACATTCAACCCGACATGAGGTTCGTCGATTAATATATCTTTGTGGATAGGAGTAATCCAAGGTTTCAACGGCTCTTGAGCCAGAGTAATTAAAGATTTATGTTCAGTAATTTGTTCTATCAACCGCCGAGGGGTTTGATTTAAAGGAGAAGATGCAGCTAAAACTTTTCCCGATGCATCGGCAACATAAATTTTGTCAAAATCTGGAAACAACTCCTCGATCATGCTAATATTTTTTTGTAGTTGTTCGGATGATTGAATCGCTTGATTTACAGCACTTGCGCCTTCTGGAACGAGCGATTTTTCAGCTAATGTATTCAAAGCTAATAGATGTTGCTCCTGCCATCTAGATACAGCACTACTGAGATTAGTCCCGTTTATTTTTAACTCAGTTCGCACAGTCGTCTGAATTTGAGCGACCCAGTATCTACCATCAAGAACTAATAGCAGCAGTGCTGGAAGAAAAACAAAAGCAACCAACAGATGAAAAATAGTTTGTTGTAAAGAGAGGGCATGGAGATGCTTTGAATGCCTAACCCACCGATGAATCGGCGCATAAGAAATGATTAAGCTGGCAACTAAGGCATTAAAAATGCCGTTAACTGCTTGTTTGCACATAACTAGCACGACTTGAGCTGCCTCCATGTGCAGCATTTGACGGTAGAAAAGCCAAACGAGAGGCATTCCAATTAAAAACCAGTAAATCCCATCAAATAAAAGGAGGTTCGGATGTTGGCGCTTGCAAAGAAACCCTACAAATAGAGCCTCAATTACAAAAATAATTGTGGCGTATGGATGATTCCAAAGGACATAAGTATAGCTGCTTGCTATGAGACTAGCCAAGCCTCCCCAGCCGCAGCCGAAGTAGTAAGTAATAATCAGTATTGCAATACTACCAAAGAGGAAATCAACCCCAAAAAAGAGAGACAAATTGAAATAGTTGCCCAGAAAACCAGCACCCGTGAGAAGGGCGATCGCACCAAACCATCTTTGATCACGCACTGAGCTAGCCCCTCCCATAAACTTCTAGAATCTGTACTTGCTGAAGATAAATTAATTTTGATAAACAATCATCGTAGACACACTCTCGTTCTATCCTTCACAGTTTCCATGAATGTCGCACAACCGATTATTTAGGCTTTAATATTGAATAATAAAATCAAGGCTTACTCATGCAGGGCTTGATATTGATCTAAAATTTTAATAAATAATTATTCCCTATTAAGAGAGGCATAGTTTTTATCATTATGATTTAACGGGTGAATTTATTAACTGTATGAACCTTGGTACAAAAAGTATTACGACCTTGATCTTTAGCTTCATAAAGTGCTGCATCAGCAGCAGTAATTAAATTTTCTGGTCGGAGCTCTTGGGTAGGAATCACACTGGTAATACCGAAGCTGAGCGTAATGTAATGACTGGGAGAACTCTTATGTACTATTGCTAAAGCTTGAATACGAGCCTGCATTTGCTTAACGATTTGGACTGCTCCCTCAAGCTCGGTATCGGATAAAATCACTACAAATTCTTCCCCTCCATAACGTGCTACTAAATCTCCAGCTCGATTAATACTGCGATTAAGAGCTGCCGCAACTTGCTGTAAACATAGATCCCCTGCTTGGTGTCCATAAGTATCGTTATAAGGCTTGAACAAATCGATATCACACAAAATTAGTGACAAAGGAGTTTGCTGCCTTGTCATGCGTCGCCACTCCTCGTCTAGCTGTTGGTCAAACTGACGGCGATTGGCAATCTGAGTCAAACCGTCAATTGACGCTAAGTATTTTAATTGTCGATTGGCAGCCTCTAGCTGCTTGTAAAGTAGGGTTTGTTGCTGTTGCAAATGGAATTGCTGAATCAAGCGTCGCACTCTCTGTCCCAGAACAGCCCAGTGAATCGGCTTAGTGATATAGTCAGCAGCTCCCGCTGCAAACGCTCGATCTACAGATTCTTTGTCTTCTAAGCTAGTAATCATCAAAATAGGCGGGCGATCGCCCTCAGGCACTTCAGATAATTTTTGACAATAAGCAAAACCATCCATAGTAGGCATCACTGCATCGAGTAGGATCAGGTCTGGATGTACTTCCTCATAAGCTGCTAGCCCTGTCAACCCATCACTAGCTTCGGCCACTCGGTATTTTTCCTTTTGTAAATAAAGTCGAAGTTGCAAACGAATCAAGGCATCGTCATCCACGATGAGAATTAGAGAGGACGGTTCCGTAGATGGGTTAGTCGAAATGGCTGACTCTTCTAATGATTGATACATACGTCCTGGTGTATCTTAAACTTTGGAAACATTCTAGCCTAGCATATTTTGAGCTTGGGATGAAAAGTAAAAAACTGGCAAATATGTCCTACATTATACACCAGCTAAGCTGCCGCAACAAAATTCTAGCCAGCGTCAGGTTTGTTAAACAAACAGCCCCAGTCTACTTAAAATTATCGCTTTTTTTCGGGGATATAAAGTCTGGTAACTTGCGCTAATTTTTGTAAATATGTAGCTATTTTTGGGGCATTAAACAGTTTTTACAACGTCGAGCGAGCTTTGACGAACGATCGCCTGTTATCCCGCGATCGTCCGTGGGATAATATGCTATATTTCTTAAATTAATTCAGGCTTTTTCAGGTGCATCAAATTCCTGCCTCATCTTTGAGCGATCGCCACCTATATTTTTGGGGAATACATCTGATGGTCACACGATCGCGTATAGCTTCGCCCTTGGTTGAGCGTTTGTTCGCACCAGCAAGCTCTGACTGCAACATGGCGCAAGCTTTGTTAAGAAACATATACAGCGTTCTGCGCGAGCTGGGATAGGTTTTTTCTCTTTTTTCTCCTCCTAATCCCCCCAGAAAGTTTCTAAACTGGTTTCTTTGGACTTGAGTGGGGAACACATCGTCACAGCATTGGCACCATCTTTCAAAGCATGGGGGCATTGCTATCGAAACTGTTTCTCTCATCAGATTCACTCAGCCAAGGGACTAGCATAAAAACCCTACCTTATATATCTTAGCTCTATTTCTCGCTCAATTTTTGGATAAAGTTCCACTATTAAAAACAGAAGCTGTACTACAATCACTGGGAAACAATAAATTAACTTGATGGAGGGTACTTAGTATGGCAGTAGCACTACCGGATTTTTCTCAAAGCCTTCAAAAAACGAAAGAAGTTTGGACGGAACAAGTCGGAAAAGCAGTTAATTCTGTTTCCGAAGCAACAGCACAAGCTAAATCTTCTCTCTCCGACACTGGGTACCAGGCAAAAGAAGCTCTCACTCAAACTACGAATTCTGCCGTTAATACTGTTAATCAAGCTACGAACAATGCTTTAGGTAATGTAGCGGATAAAACAGAAAAAGCGAGGATTTCTATATCCGAAGTCGCGAATCAAGCCGTTAGTCGCGTCAGTGAAAGTACCAACAAAGCAGTTGATGCTATTTATCACTCTGCATCAACTGCTAAAGAAACTATTAATCAAACTACTAACTCTGCAGTCAATACTCTGAATCAAAGCACTAACCAAGCTGTAGAGATTGTAAATCAAGCTACAGAAAAGGCTAAGGCTTCATTAGAAGATAGCATGAACAAGGCGGGAAATATGAGCGGTGCCGCTTCAGATGCCCTCCAAAGTGCTATTAATGCTACCGTCAAAGATTGGATTGATTCTAATCCTGTAATTTTTTGGTTTGTGAATCACCCGCTGATATTTTTAGTAATTTTGCTGCTATTTATATTGAGTATATTAGGCTTTTTTCAGGCTTTAGCTAGCTTGTTTGCAAAAGGATGGTTATTTATTCTGCAAAGCCCTGTAAAATTTATGCAAGGGGTTTTGAGTTTCGGCTCTAAATCTGTAAGTAATGTCGGTGGAGTGGCTGTAAACTCATTAGTTTCACAGAATCCCGAATACAAAAATAATTCAGGTTTACAATTGAGGGGAGTTGAATCAAACACTTTGGAGTCTCAAGAACGGCTTGCTAATATTTTGACAAGGTTGGAGGCAATTCGACAAGAGCAGAATCAGCTTTTACAAGAAGCGTCTGCTATTTTAGGCAACAAATTTAAGGCAGAGTGAGAAGGTGTGGCCCGATCGCAACTCGTGGTAAATTTAATACATCCAGGCTTTCCATCAAAGCCTGCTCCATAAAGGCTTGTAGTCGATCGCTCAATACGCCATGCCCGATTCCGAATTTTCCGATGATTTAAAATGGACGCCAGAAGCAAAGGCGAAGCTGAAAAATATTCCCTATTTTGTCCGGGGACAAGCTCGCGTCCGCATCGAGCAGTTGGCCCGCGAAGCCGAAACCGAAGTCGTCACCGTTGACTTAGTTGAGCAAGCTCGCATCGAGTTTGGGCAATAAGGGCTCGAAATGTACCCTAAAGCTTTACACTATAATTTGCCTGATTTTGATGTTCACAGAGCTACTGAGTCACCCGTGCGGAAAATAGTTATTGCTGGCAACTGGAAAATGTACAAAACTAGGACTGAATCCCTAGAATTTCTTCAAGGATTCATGTCCTGCCTGACGGAAACCCCAGAGGAACGGGAAGTCGTGCTTTGCGTTCCCTTCACCTCCTTGGCTGTCCTCTCGAAAAATTTGCACGGCAGCCGGATCAGACTCGGTGCTCAGAACGTCCACTGGCAAGAGTCAGGAGCTTTTACTGGGGAAATTTCCGGGCCAATGCTCAGTGAACTTGGTGTCCGTTATGTCATCATCGGTCACAGTGAGCGGCGCCAATATTTTGGGGAAACTGACGAAACGGTGAATTTGCGGCTGAAAGCTGCTCAGAAATACGATTTAATTCCGATTCTGTGCGTTGGGGAAACCAAGCAGCAGCGAGATGCAGGCGAAACTGAAGCTCACATTTTTTCTCAGTTGGAAAAAGATTTAGTTGGTGTTGACCAAGAAAAGTTAGTCATTGCTTACGAGCCGATTTGGGCGATTGGCACTGGCGATACTTGCGAAACGAAGGAAGCTAACCGAGTTATTGGTTTGATTCGCAGTAAATTGACTCATCCTGGCGTGCCAATTCAGTACGGTGGCTCGGTCAAACCGGAGAATATTGATGAAGTCATGGCTCAGCCGGAGATAGACGGGGTTTTGGTTGGTGGTGCTAGTTTGGAAGCTGCGAGTTTTGCTCGAATTGTCAATTACAAATAAGTCCTAATGGGTAATTAGTAATTGGGGGGTTAGGCCAGGAGTTATGACACCAAAACCAGATAATCTGTAAGAGTTATAGCAGACGAAAGCTGGAAAATTGTTTGCTTCAACACTTGAACCAGGACAGTAGGAAAAGTGTCATACACTCCTCTAGCAAACTTTATTAAACAATTCAAAATCGAGCTTAAGTAAAATAAAACTTTAAAAGGACATAGGCATGGATGCACTCGTAGCAACAATCGCACAAATTTTAGATTACGTTCACACCCAAGGACCAGATGCGATCGCGCAGCTAACGGCACTACTCGTAGCTCTCAAGGCGGGAGTGGGAGTTGTGGGGTTGCTGTCTGGCCTGGTGGCTCAAGTACCCGCTACATTACCCGCGGTTACTGAAATTATCAGCCAGTTGATAGCTTTAATCAGTTCCGGGGCCGGAATTACTGAAATAGCAACGGTGCTCGGTCAATTGGCGACCTCGCTGGGATTATCTATTGAGACTGTTGTCCATGTCTTGCAAATGATTGGCGCTTTATTGGTAGCATTTTAAATTGAGTCGCCTAGCTTTTTAGGGAATTAACCACGCCTTCCGACTTACGCGATCGCACTTGGCGGATCAGCTACTCGAAAAAGAAGGTAGTCACCCAATAAAAATGACAATTAGAAATAAAGTTTTTGAGTGGGGAAAACGCACTTATTTGATGGGCGTTTTAAATGTTACCCCTGACAGTTTTAGCGACGGCGGAGATTTCTATACCATAGAATCTGCTTTAGTGCAAGCTGAAAATATGGTAAAATCCGGTGTAGATATTATTGATATTGGCGGTCAATCTACGCGGCCCGGTGCCGCGGAAATATCTTTAAAAGAGGAGATCGATCGCGTTATACCTCTGGTACAAATACTGCGAGAAAAAGCCGATATTTTTGGCTCAGTTCCTATTTCTGTCGATACTACCAGAGCGCAGGTTGCCAAAGCTGCAGTTGAGGCGGGAGCTGATATAATTAACGATATTTCGGGAGCTACTTTTGATTCGGAAATGCTGTCAACCGTTGCTAAGTTAAAAGTACCAATAATTTTGATGCACATTCGGGGAACTCCCCAGACGATGCAACAACTCACAGATTATCGCGATTTAATTGGGGAAATTAAGGAATTTTTCGAGAGTCAAATTGCGGCAGCAGTTGCTGCGGGTATTGACAAATCTCAAATAATTCTCGACCCCGGTATTGGCTTTGCCAAGACTTACAGTCAAAACTTAGAAATTTTGTGCGAGTTGCGAAAATTCCGTGTCTTAAACTGTCCGCTTTTAGTCGGAGTATCGCGAAAAAGCTTCATCGGTCACATTTTGAATCAGCCAGAAGCGAAACAAAGAATTTGGGGGACAGCGGCGGCTTGTACAGGTGCGATCGCAAATTTGGCAGATATCTTGCGAGTTCACGATGTCAGAGAAATGCACGATGTTTGTCTGGTTGCCGACGCTATCTTCAGGAATCAGTCTTGAGAAGTGTTAGTATCGATAACTTTCATTTCTCCGCCCTCAGAATGAATCACATCGGGCATAGAACCCATCAGCTCGCCCAGAGCTTCCGTCATGCTTCTCGGATCCATAAACAGAATTTTGGCATTGTCGCTTTCGCCCAATTTTTGTTGAGCTTCTAAGTATTTTTCGGTTACTAAGTAATTCAAAACTTGCTTGCTATTCGGATGTGAGTCTAAAGCTTCAACTAAGAGCCTCATGTACTCCTTAGTGCCGATCGCTTTATTGACCATTGCTTGCCACTCGCTCTTGGTAGCGCGCTCCAATTCCATAGCTTCTTGCACCCTTTTCGGAGGTGTAATGCTTTGAATTTCTACGCGAATTACTTTGACACCCCAAGTTTCCGTAGCTTCGTCCAACTTTTTGAGTAACTTTTTATTCATGTCATCTCGGGAACCCAAGATGTCTTGCATGGGCAATCGACCAATTTCAGCGCGAAACGTTGTTAAAACTAAGTTGGCGATCGCATTTTCAATTTGATCGATTCCATAATAAGCTTTCTGTAAATTTACAACCCGCCAATACACAACGGCATCGACTTCGAGAGCCACATTATCTCCCGTAATTGCTGACTGAGGTTTAATGTCTAAAACTCTTTCACGGCTTGTGTCCACGCAGACGACTTTTTCGACCAGGGGACTGATAAAGTGGAATCCTGGCTTGAGGGTGCGCTTGTATTGACCCAAACGTTCCACTAAAGCTTCGTCGCCACCGCTGACTATTTTGACGCTTGAGTTAACAGCGTAGCCGAGGATGAGCGCAAAGAGCATGGTAAGAATAGACTGCCCCATTTCTATTTTCCTGCTAAGGTTGACTGAGAATCGATCGGAATTCTACTCTAATTTAACTCAAACTCGGCCACACAGTGCTAAAATATCTCGACTGTTAATAACTAACTATTTGATCGGGTGGGCCCCATCGGCTCCGACTCTTACGGCGCTAGTGAAACCCAGGATATCAACAACACGTTTCCACAAAAGACATGAAAAACGATCGAGAGTTTCGCTTGTTCAAACCTTTGAGGTGGATCGCGCCAAGCATTTTGGTGGGTGCAGGAATGTGGAATGCCGCAGTGACCCAACCGGCACAAGCTGAGACCATCGCCCTGCAACTCTCGCAAAACTTGCAGCCTCCACGCCGAGGCCCTGCTGTTCGGGAAGTTATGTCTTATGAGATGAAGGGAGACGAACTCAGGATTTGCAAGCAGGAAGGCAACTCCGAGAAAAAGTGCCAAGTTGTAGGTAAAGGCTACACGGTGGGTTTGAGAACTGCCAACGACCTTTACGGTCAAGGAAATGCTGTCAATGCCGAAACCTTGTACCGGCAACTAATCGCTCGCTATCCCAAACAAGCGGATGCTTATTACAAGCTAGGAACTATGTTGTCGGGGCAAGGTAAAATGAGCGATGCGATCGTTCTATTCCAAAAAGCAATTGAAGTCAACCCGCAGCACGCCAAAGCTCACAACGATTTAGGCGTCGCGATGGCAAGTCAGGGGCAGTTGCCGGAGGCAATTGTTCAGTGGAGACAAGCCGTTAAAATTAACGCTCAATATCCCGATGCTTTAAACAATTTAGGAGTCGGTTTGTACCAGCAAGGAGACAAGGAAAACCAAGCCGAGGCAGTAGCCAGCCTCACAAAAGCTAAGGAGTTATTTATCAAGCAAGGCAGAACTCAAGCCGCTAACAGAGTAGATAAGATTTTGGAGGAAATTAATTCGCGGTCGAGCGGTTCCTAAACTCAACCGCCGATCGCACATTGAAAGAAAAAACATCTGTGGCGATCGGCGTTAATGGGCGTTCAGCGACGGTTAAACACCCCTATAAACAGAAATCTAAAGCATTTCCTTCAAAACTTGTAAAATCAAATCTCCATCCACCCGATCGCTCACAGCAGCCTCACCCAAGCGCACGGGCAGCACAAACCGCACCTTGCCATCCTGCACCTTCTTATCGAGTTGCAAAGTATGCAAAATTTCCTCAACATCCACACCCGCCGGCAATTTGGCAGGTAAACCCGCTTTTTCAATCAAAGCAGACTGGCGGCGATCGCACTCAGCATCCCACATTCCCAACTCTACAGCCAATCGGCTTGACGCAGCCATACCGATGGCCACTCCTTCCCCGTGATTGATCACCTTGTAATTGGTCAAACTTTCCACAGCATGACCGATGGTGTGCCCGTAATTCAAAATCGCCCGCAAACCCGATTCCTTCTCGTCTTTGCTTACCACCTCAGCCTTAGCTTGGCAAGACCTGCTCAAAATTTCTGCCAACAAATCCGCCTTCACATAGCGCATTTGATCCAAACGCTTGCAATTCTCCAACTTCCCGAAAAGTTCAGCATCCCAAATCACCCCGTACTTGATGACTTCCGCCATCGCCGAACGAAACTCCCTCGCCGGCAGAGTTTTGAGGACATCCGGGTCAATTAACACCAAACGCGGCTGGTGAAAAGCCCCGATTAAATTTTTCCCTAAAGGATGATTTACCCCCGTTTTGCCGCCGATCGAAGCATCAACCATCGCCAGCAGCGAAGTCGGAACCTGCACGACATTAATTCCCCGCAGCCAAGTCGCCGCAGCAAAACCCGTCATATCGCCCACCACCCCGCCGCCCAAAGCCACCATTGTCGAGGAACGTTCTAAGCGGTTTTCCAAAGCCGCACCGTAAATTTTCTGTACCGAATTTAAAGTTTTGTACTGTTCTCCCGGTGGTAAAATGCAGGTACCGACTTCCAGACCGGCCGATTCGAGGGCTGCGGTTGCTCTTTCGCCGTACTGCCGAAAAATTGACTGATTCGACACCAGAAGCACTTTTTTGCCCAAGCTTAGATCGCCCATCAGACTGCCGAGTTCGTCTAAACCGCCCGATCGCACGCAAACATTGTAAGATTGTGGCCCCAAGTCAACTTTAATTATGGATTGCATATTTATCTAATTTAGATATTAGATTTTAGATTATAGTTCTTATAGGTCTTTTTATTGATTGTTTTGGAGAAATTGCAATGACTCTTAGCGGAGCAATAACTTATTTTGGGCTTTTTGGCGGCGCGATCGGCTTGGCCACAGTGCTGATGTTTGGTCTGCGGGCTGTCAAACTCATCTAATTTGCTAATTTAGATGTCTCAACCAGAAGATTTAATCTCTGGTCAAAGTATCATTTTGACGAAGTATTTGCGCCACAAATATCTAGGTTTATCTGTAGATTTGCGGCGTAAATACTTCCTCCTATAAAACTTTATGCTAGTATTAACTAATTCAATAAATCCAGTACGCAACTGTAACACTTTAACTAGATTGTATGGTTCGTGTCACAGTGATTTCCTGAATACCAAGACGTATAAAATAAGTATCATCATAACAGTTATAGTTGCAAACAAGTTCTTCTCCCTCGTAGATGTCAACTGCTGCAACGTCTCGTCGCACTGTCGAAAGAATATTAGGAGACTCTGAACAATGATTGATGAAACGTTGATCGTCAAAGCAAAGAACATATCTACACAGGATATTGTCAAAATAGGCATATTTTAGGAACTGTTCTTTTGCTGAAGGAGACATACGTTCAACATCAGCCTCTTCATAAGACATATCGAAGTATGGAGAGTATTCCCAGGTAACAGTACCTTTGGGAATAAACTGCGCTGCGAAAAGACCAATACCATGAATAAAACTGATGCCAAGTTTTGTCTTAACCAGTAGCATACTGTGTTATTCTCCTGTTAGGAGAATCAACGACAAAATGCTGCTTAAAACTATCAACACCACAACTCTATCACCTACATCCCAATGAAGAAACTTGCCGTTCACTATAGCGCTTATAATTTAAATCTGAAATATTATAGAGTATAATCAAGGAAAAAAACCGAAAGAAATATCCGTTTCAAGATGATAATTGTAGCGTGGAGTCTGGCTAGGGACCGACTTCTGGGTTATAACACAGGAGCGATCGCACTTGTTGTAACACACGATCGCTCCTGATCAACTACAAGATTCGTTCTAATTGAGTCGATCGAACTTCTGGCAATTTCTCAGCCCCTGTCGTATCAAAAACGATCGCGTGTTTAGTAGCCGGCAACAACCGCTGTAAAATCTGCAGGTATCCCTCAGCATCGCCCCGACGGTGGAACCCAGCAACCACCAATCGCTGCATATTTGGTAATTGCCGCACCATACACCACGGATGAGTGTTTAATTAGGGCTTTGATGTTGGTATCATAGAATCATCTTTCCCCGCGTTTGCGGGGTTTGGTAGAGAATGCGATCGCCCTTAAGTTTTCGAGGCTAGGAGGGCGATCGTTTTCAGTGTACATAGATATTATATGTTGCATACGCATCAACGTCAAGTTAAAACATGGGATACGTTAGACTGCGGATTCGAGAACTAGCTGAGCAAAAGGGTTGGACACTAAAGCAAGTTGCCGAGCGATCCGGAGTTAATTACAACACTGTCAGAAGCTACGTTCAGCGCGATGCTTTGAATACAGTCGATCTTTCTGCTGTTTACAAAATTGCCCGCGCCTTCGACGTGACAATGGAAGATTTGGTCGAGATTTTGGAAGATTGAGGGCGCACCAATGGGGCGAGTTCCACTAAAAATTCGAGAGGTGGTAGAAGAAAAGGGCTGGAGGCTGCAAGATGTGGCCGATCGCCAAGAGGGTTAATTACAAAACGCTTAAAGGGTACGCTAGACGCCATGATGGGATGAGTATGGTCGATATGACGGCTGTTGAGAAGATCGCCCTTGCTTTTGATGTCATGATTGAAGATTTAGTCGAGTTTTGGGAATAAAGGGCGCTCTCGCTAATGGGATACGTTGATTAATGCCGTACTTATCGTCGCCGTTTCTTTACTTGTTGGTAGGGAAAACAATCAATAACGTCAGATAGCATATAACTACCTTTGGAATCTGATTCCATCAGTTCCAAGTAGACAGTCTTGGGAACTTCAAAATATCGATAGGTTTTGCCACTATTGAAAACAACTTCGAGGGTGGAGCTTTTCTCGTCATAACCAGCAGATTGGATCATGCTAGATGCAACAGGTTCTAGTTTCATGGTAATTCTGCGATGCTTTTCTGTAACTATTTATAGCCGATCGCCCTGCAATTTAAGTTAGCCCGCCTAAAAAAACAGAATACCCAGATCCTCGACTTCGCAGAAGTCCGGGATGTAGCGCGCGATCGCGCCTTATTTCCCCTAAAATAACTTTTACCAGAACCCCAATCTAAAATCTAAAATCCCAAATCTAAAATCGAAATGACTCATTCCACCGATATCGTCACCCTCGGCCGCTGGATGGCCGCCGATTTCAGCAACCAAGCCCAAGCCTTTGAAAATCCGCCATTTTTCGCCCACATCCGCGTCTGCATGAGGCCTTTGCCGGTCGAAGTTTTGGATGGGCTCAGCTTGTACCTAGAACAAGCCTACGATATTGAACTGAATGTACCGTACCGAGTCCGAGTTTTGAAATTAGTCCCGGTGGGCGATCGAATTGACATCGAAAATTATGCCATAGAAAACGAAGAACAATTCTACGGCGCTTCCCGCGACCCGCAACGGCTGCAAGAAATCAAAACAGCACAACTGACTCTACTTCCCGGCTGCACCTTTATTACGCAGTGGACGGGCAACAGCTTCAAAGGGTTTGTCGAACCAGGAAAAGGCTGCCTGGTGGTCAGAAAGGGCAAAAAAACCTATCTAGACAGCGAATTCGAGATTGACCAAGACAAATTTATTAGCCACGATCGCGGACGCGACCCAGAAACCGACGCCCACGTCTGGGGAGCCCAGGCCGGCCCCTTTGAATTCACCCGCCGGGCCAGTTTTGCCGACGAAATTCCGGTTTAATCTAAAAAAACAGACTCCTTCCTGGGCGAACACGCTTGATTAAAGGTTCAGAATGCACCAATACCTGGTACATTAACCCAGTATTGGCAAGCAAGATTCACCGTTGATTTATGAAAGTCCTGGTTATTGGTGGCGATGGCTATTGCGGTTGGGCAACCGCACTCTACCTTTCCAACAAAGGTTACGAAGTTGGCATCCTCGACAGCTTCGTGCGGCGGCACTGGGATCTGGAACTGTGCAGCGACACCCTCACTCCCATCGCACCGATTCAGCAACGACTCCAGCGATGGCAAGATTTAACGGGCAAGTCGATCGACTTGTTCGTCGGTGACATCACCAACTACGATTTTCTCAGCAAAAGCATGAGAAAATTTGCACCAGAGGCGATCGTCCATTTCGGCGAACAGCGTTCGGCACCTTTCTCAATGATCGATCGCGAACACGCAGTCCTCACCCAAGTCAATAACGTCGTCGGGACACTCAACCTGCTGTACGCCATCCGCGAAGACTTCCCCGACTGTCACCTAGTGAAATTGGGGACCATGGGCGAATACGGCACGCCGAATATTGACATTGAAGAAGGCTACATTACGATCGAACACAACGGCCGCAAGGATACACTACCCTATCCCAAACAACCAGGCAGTTTCTACCACCTGTCAAAAGTCCACGACTCCCACAACATCCATTTTGCTTGCAAAATCTGGGGTTTAAGAGCCACCGACTTAAATCAGGGCGTCGTCTACGGCGTGCTCACAGATGAAACCGGCATGGACGAACTGTTGATCAACCGTTTGGACTACGACGGAGTATTCGGGACAGCATTGAACAGATTTTGCATCCAAGCTGCGATCGGTCATCCTCTGACAGTTTACGGAACTGGCGGACAAACCCGCAGCTTCTTAGACATTCGGGATACCGTGCGGTGCGTGGAATTGGCGATCGCCAACCCCGCCGAAGCCGGACAATTCCGCGTCTTCAACCAATTCACCGAACAATTCAGCGTCGGCGACTTAGCCTCCTTGGTGCAAAAAGCAGGCATGGCCATGGGATTAAAAGTAGAAATCAACAACATCGAAAATCCCAGAGTCGAGAAAGAAGAACATTATTTCAATGCCAAAAACACCAATTTGCTAGACCTCGGTTTGCAACCGCACTATCTCTCAGATTCCCTGCTCGATTCTCTGCTGAATTTTGCTACAAAATATCAGCACCGTGTCGATAAAAACCAGATTTTGCCGAAGGTTTCTTGGAAGTAAGTTCTGGTATCTACCTGGGGGTAAGAGATTTTTTAACGAACCGCGAAGGCGCGAAGGGCGCGAAGTAAAAGAAAAGAAGGGAAGAGAGGAGAAATGTTTGCAAGTTCAGAAGAGATTTATTTGTAGATTAATTTTTTCATATCTATCTTTTTGATCTTTTGCTCTGTGTTCTCTGCGTCCTCTGCGTTTAATTGAAAAATGGCATAAGGTTTTTAGGGCGGGTTTTTTGGGAATAAAGCCGTAAAAAGTCAAATTCTCTTTCTGTGGCTTTTGGTTGTTCTGCCTCGATTGTCAGCGAGTGCAGTTTGTGCTTATTATTTAATAGCCGAATGGGTTGCAGTAACGGCGAGTTATCAAAATTAGCGCCGAGCGAGTGAGCGAAGCCCGGTATGCCACTGAAACAGCAATATTATAAATTGCCAGAACAGCACAGGAAATTCACAGAATTAATTGCTTTGCCGAAACTGGGGATGGCTTTTAGGTGGGAGAATTTTATCAATTGGCATTCCGGGAATTTGCATCTTATCCCAAAAACCTCTGGCTCCAAATTAGCGGTAGTGAAACAGAAAGAACAAGTGTAGAAAAGCAGCCGATCGCACGCCATGACTTAGCTCCCCGCGAGACAGTGTATCCTGTTACCGATGACCTTGGCCGCAGGCTACGATTATCGGCTCCCTAAGTAACTTATTTTTATGAAAATTGCTCTTTTCACTGAAACATTTCTGCCAAAAATAGACGGCATTGTGACGCGCCTGATTCACACTGTAGATCACTTGCAGCGCGCGGGCGAACAAGTTTTGATATTTTCTCCAGATTACGGGATTAAAGAATACAAAGGCGCCCGAGTTTACGGTGTGGAGGGTTTGCCTTTGCCGATGTACCCGGAACTGAAAATGGCACTTCCTTCTCCGGCTGTAGGTCGCCAATTAGAGCAGTTTAAACCGGATATTATTCACGTTGTCAATCCCGCAATTTTGGGATTGGGGGGTATATATTACGGCAAAAAGTTCAATATTCCGATTTTGGCTTCTTACCACACGCATTTGCCCAAATACTTGCACCACTACGGTTTCGGAGTCCTCGAACCTTTATTGTGGGAACTGCTCAAAGGAGCGCACAACCAAGCAGAATTGAATCTCTGCACTTCCACAGCAATGGTGGAGGAATTGAGAACCCACGGCATTGAGCGAGTAGATTTGTGGCAGCGGGGTGTAGATACTGAAATGTTTGTCCCGGAATTGGCAAGTCGAGAAATGCGATCGCGCCTTTCTGAAAATAACCCAGACAGTCCCCTGCTGCTGTACGTCGGCCGCCTCGGTGCAGAAAAAGAAATCGAACGCATCAAACCAGTCCTCGCAGCCATTCCCGACGCCCGCCTCGCCTTAGTGGGAGACGGCCCGCACCGGCAAACTCTCGAACAATATTTTGCCGGTACACCCACCAATTTTGTCGGCTACCTCAAGGGGCAAGAACTCGCAAGAGCTTACGCATCGGCCGACGCCTTTATTTTTCCCTCCCGCACTGAAACCCTAGGCTTAGTTCTCCTAGAAGCAATGGCTGCGGGGACGCCTGTAGTGGCGGCGCGCAGCGGCGGAATTCCCGATATCGTCACCGACGGCGTTAACGGATATTTATTTGACCCCGCCGACGAAGAAGGAGCTCTGGCTGCCACCAAGCGTCTGTTTGCGAATCCCGAAGAACGGGAAACCCTGCGCCGTAACGCTCGCCGAGAAGCCGAACGCTGGGGTTGGGCCGCGGCCGCTGCACAACTGCAGCGCTACTATCAATCAGTGGTATTTGCCGAGTCCATGCCCAGAGCGGCCTAAATGTCAGCATCTGTAGCACCTTTAAACATCGCCGCCAGCTTAGCTTCGCTGTTCGATCGTCAGTTGGTAGTGAGGAGGGGTGTTTTCAAAGACCGATCGAACTTTTTTGCTGCATAAATTACCGTCGCTATCCTGCTGTTGCGTTTACCATTAAACTATGAGTAAGCTCTGTAGGAAGACCTTGCGCGCTGCTTTCATAGCGCCCTTTACCTGACCGGATACGGTCCCCTAGTGCGCTAAAACAGTCACACCGCGCGCTGCAGTCGAGCACAGAGCGTCAAATCCACACTGCACTCTCGATCAAACTAAAGCCTGTCACCTAATTTTCAGGCTTGCAGTTTTGCGAACTCAAGTTCAGCTTGAATGGACGAACCCTCATCAGTATCATCGAGGTTGTAAAAAAGATCGATCGAGCATACATAACAAGCAAACTGAAGTTGCGTGCGCCACTTTTGAACTCAGGATTCATCAAAACGGCAAGCGAGTGCCGACGCGCTTGCAAACAAATTCAAGAGTGTGCACTGCCGCCGAATCTAGCGCGGCTCAACCTGCAGTCAGTTTACCCTTCTGAGCAAGCAGTTAATCATGACCTTCTCCAATACTGGTAGCGTTCTGGCTACACTGACTCAAGTCAATTTTATGGGGGCATTGACCTCCCGTGTTAAGAGCCTGCCAGTTCCTGAATTAGTGTGCCTGCTGGACTTTATCACGGCTGAATTTCAGCAGTTTATCCGGGCGATGGACCTGATTAACAATGAAGCACTCGAAAGTCTCTTAGAGCAACTTTTAGATGCCTTCACTGTCAAAATTGGTCAAATTCTGCAAGCAGACCGGACAACAATTTTTTTGGTTGACTCCAACAAAAATCAACTGTGGCACAAAACACTCGATCCACTTACGGGCGAGGATGTAGAAGTGCGCTTGCCGATGGATGCAGGCATTTTAGGCTACGTAGCAACCACCGGAAAATCGATCAATGTCGCCGAAGCTCGATCGCACGAGTATTTTAATTCCGAAGTAGACGAACCACCGGGCTATCAAATCAAGACCATGCTCTGTATGCCGATTTTTAGCAGCAAGAGCCAAGACGAACCCGTAGCAGTGGTCAGACTCTTAAATAAAGCTGGCAATGTCTCCTTTAGCGAGGAAGACGAACAGCAGTTCCAGGCTTTTGCAGATTCGATCGGGATTATTCTAGAAAGCTGTCAGTCTTTCTACGTCGTGGCGCGCAACCAGCGAGGGGTTGCCGCACTTTTGAAAGCCACAACGACTTTGGGTCAAAGTCTTGACTTGGAAACAACTTTGCGCTCGGTCATGGATCAAGCTCGCGACTTGATGCAGGCCGATCGCAGCACGCTATTTTTGTTAAATCGGGAAACCAACGAACTTTGGACAAAAGTCGCTAAGGCCGACGGTACAACGATGATGGAAATCCGTATTCCTGCGAATAGGGGAATTGCGGGCTACGTGGCTTCGACCGGTCAACCTCTAAATATTACAGATGCTTACGACGATCCCCGCTTTGACCCATCTACAGACCAGCAAACGGGATACCGCACTCGGACTGTCTTGTGCATGCCCGTGCATAACGCTAAAGGTGAGCTGATCGGGGTAACTCAACTAATTAATAAGAACCAAGGTACTTTCACCCCTTCCGACGAAGAGTTTTTGCGAGCGTTTAATTCCCAAGCGGGAATGGCGCTGCAAAATTCTCAACTGTTTCAGAACGTGATGGTGGAAAAGCAGTATCAAAAAGATATGCTGCAAAGTCTTTCTGATGCAGTCATTTCCACGGATTTGAAGGGGCGAGTTGTTACTATCAACGAAGCAGCCCTAGAATTGTTGGGCTGTCCGGTAAATCAAGCTAAAAGCAAACACAATCCCCAGATTTGGGAAGATAAACTGGTGAATCGCTATGTTTGGGAAGTTGTGCCGATCGACAATTTGCAATTTCGACTAGAAGACAGCCTCAAAAATGCTGCCCGACATTACGTTCCCGAACAAAGTTTAACTGTGGGACTGTTGGTAGAAAAAACACTTAATTCCCAACAACAAAAAGAAGAAGAAGAAAGTTATATTTTGGCTGTGCCCGATCGCGCTGAGCCTACTTTATATTACGCTTGGGGCGAAAACCGCGGGTGGACTGAGGAAGTAGCGCTGGCAGAATTAGCTAATGCCCAATCTCTATTTGCCCTGCGAAATTCTGCCCTGTATCACCCTTATTGCCCGCTGCCGATCCCCGCCTCTCGAATTAAAGTAATTGAACGCAGTTTGAATTTGACTGTCAACCCGCTGCTCAATCCAGAAGGTGGCGTGCGCGGCGGTTTAGTCGTGCTCGAAGATATCAGTCGCGAAAAGCGGATGAAAAATACCATGTACCGCTACCTGACTCCTGGAGTCGTAGATAAAGTGATGGCCTTGGGCGAAGGCGCTCTGATGGTAGGCGAACGCAAAGAAGTTACTATTTTATTTTCCGACATTCGCGGCTACACCACACTCACCGAAAATCTGGGAGCGTCCGATGTGGTATCCCTGCTAAACGAATATTTTGAGACGATGGTGGAGGCCGTTATCCACTACGAAGGCATTTTAGACAAGTTTATCGGCGATGCTTTAATGGCGGTGTTCGGCGCCCCCCTGCCGCTCAATCCCCCGGAAAGTCACGGTTGGATGGCGGTTCAGTCGGCTTTAGATATGCGCCGGCGTTTGAAAGAGTTTAATGATTCTCGCCCTAGTGCAGATCCGTTTCGCTTCGGAATTGGGATTAGTTCCGGAGAAGTAGTTTCGGGAAATATTGGTTCTCAAAAGCGAATGGATTACACGGTAATCGGGGATGCGGTGAATTTGAGTTCGCGATTGGAACAGCTTACAAAGGAGTACGGATGCGATATAATTTTAAGCGAATTTACATACAGTTTGTGTCGCGAAGGAATTTGGGTGCGAGAGTTAGACAAGGTGAGGGTTAAGGGCAAAAATCAGCCGGTGGGTATTTACGAGTTGCTGCAAAATAGTTCTGAACCCATCGACGGGGAAACCGTTCGGTTTTTGGAACTTTACGGTCAGGGTAGGGATGCTTATATTGCTAGAAATTTTCAGAAAGCTATTAGTTGTTTTGAAGCGGCTTTAGCAATGCGACCCAGCGATCGACCTGTGGAAGTTCACCTCGACCGATCCCTGAGATATTTGGAAGTACCCCCGCCTGATGATTGGGACGGCGTGCATACGATGACAACCAAGTAGTAAATTATATTACATCCGAGTGTTCAAAAGTAAAAAGATTTGATAAAGTTGTGAGATCTTCCTTATGACAGAGTTAACAAGTGTAAAAATGTGAAAATATGAATCGGATGCCATATTAAAGTTAGTATTTATTTCCAGGCTAACAATTAAATGAGTTATTTATCTGTTCCGAATGCCACAAAAGCCGATCGGATTCTGGTGGTAGACGACGCACCAGATAATGTTTTGTTGGTTCAAACAATCCTAGAAGAAGAAGGTTACGAAATTAGTACGGCCGAGAACGGCTTTTCTGCCTTGAGCCAAATTGACAAGTCAGCCCCGGATTTGGTACTGCTAGACGTGATGATGCCGGGAATGGATGGTTACGAAGTCACTAAACGAATCCGACAAAATAAGGAATTGCCCTTTATCCCGATTTTGCTGATCACGGCTCACGACAGTGCGAGCGTAGTCCAGGGATTGGACATGGGAGCCGACGATTTCATCCGCAAACCAGTGGAAATGGATGAACTGCTGGCGAGGGTTCGATCGCTCCTACGGCTAAAACACAGCGTAGACGAGCGCAATTCGATCGCCCTCCAGCGCGAAGATTTTGTCTCCCGGCTCGCTCACGACTTGCGGACGCCCCTCGTAGCAGCCGATCGAATGTTAACTTTAATGCAGCAGGGAGCTTTGGGAGAAATTTCCCTTCCCATGCGCGACGCTTTCGGGACTATGGTTCGCAGCAACCAAAACCTGATCGCGATGGTAAATATGTTGCTGGAAGTCTACCGCTACGAAGCAGGTCGCAAATCCCTAAGTTTCGCTGCCGTGGATTTGCGCCAGCTTATTACTGAGGTAGCTGAAGAACTAGCTCCCCTAGCGGATGCTAAAGGTTTGTCGGTAAATTTAGACTTGACAGAAAGTGCAGAAAGTGCGCCAATTGCGAAGTATCCGGGCGATCGTCTGGAGCTGCACCGCTTGCTGACCAATCTCATCGGAAATGCGATTAAATTCACCGACAAAGGCTCAATAGATATCACCTTAAAAGCTGCCAATTCACCTGCTTATACGAGCTTCAAAAACCAACCGCTGGCATGGGTAATTATTGAAATCCAAGACACCGGCGCTGGAATTTCCCCCACCGAAAAAGCAAAGTTATTTGAAAGGTTTGGCCCGGGAACTCACAAGAGATCCGGTACAGGTTTGGGACTGCACCTCTGCCGCCAAATAGTCGAAGCTCACCGCGGCACGATCGAGGTAAAATCGGATTTGGGCAAAGGCAGTTTGTTTACTATTCGCTTGCCTTGTTAAATCGGTATCAATAACTCTAACTTTCGGGTGCGGAATGCCCACATTACTGCAGATAAACTGTAATTGTAGGTTGCAAAGTGCGTACCTAATCGAATAGTGGTTAATTTACCCGATGTCATATAATTACTTGGCAACCGAATGTATGGCAATATGTCTAAATGTCCAGTGTGCGGTGCTGAATACATAGAAGAAAAAGCAGAGTTTTGCTCGATTTGCGGGTGGGATTTGACTCCCTACCCGCAACGTGCTAAGCCTTCCAAAACTTATTTAAAAAAAGAACAAGTTAGATTGCAGTGGGCAAAACAAATGTGGGAAATGGCCCGCAATCAACAAAATTGGTTAGCTAAATTTGATGAGTTGCAGGGGGAATTGCAGCAAGGTGCGATCGCCCGCACATACATTCAATCTCAGTTAGAATGGGTTCTGTACCGCCTCGAACAACTAAACCCCGAATTGATTGTCAGCACTCTACAGCGACTCGAAGACAAAATCGGCGCTATACCTGACTCAACTCCGGCTATCTCCGAAGTGGGGATGGACTACCGCCAACTGACAAAGCTATTAGAAACCGGAAAATGGCGCAAAGCTGACGAACACACTTGGGAAATCTTGCTGCAAATCGCTGTCAGGGAAGACGAAGGCTGGCTGAGTGCAGCCGATATTGACAGTTTCCCTCCTACAGACCTTCGCACGATCGACCAACTTTGGCAACAATACAGCAGCGGGCGGTTCGGGTTGAGCGTGCAGCAGCAGATTTGGGAAAGTACCGAGGCAAATTATACTCAATTTTGCGAGCGAGTCGGCTGGCGAGTCAAGGAAAATTGGAAATATTACAGCGAGCTCTCCTTCAACGAAGATGCTCCCCCCGGACATCTCCCCGTAACCGCATGGAGGCAGCGCGCCTGTTACGGTGCTGGTAAACTCACCGCAGCAGAAAACTTTGCCCGCATCGCTGCGAAACTGGCAACTGGCGATCGGTAGTCATCCATAATAAAAAAATCAAAATCGACATTAACTGCTATAATCAAAACGGTTTAGCAACTGGGGCTGTGGCTCAGATGGATAGAGCAAGCGCCTCCTGAAGAATCGGGCACCCTGCGAGGAAACTCTGGGAGTGAATGTGGTCAAATTTGGTGAAACCTAAAGAGTTCGTGGGTTCCTATGACTCTAAGGCAATACCAAGCCAAGCCTGAGTTCAGGGCGATTAAACAATCGCCTATATTGAAATCAGGAAGGTTTAGAGACTAGACGGTCACCACCTAAAAGCTGCAAGCATATGGTGAAGGTATAGTCCAGAGAGTGGGGAAACTCACACAAATCTGAAGCGCTAGGTCGCCGGTTCGAACCCGGCCAGTCCCGTTAAAAATCAAGAAAAATGAACAGCAGGAGGGGTAAACCTAAGTTTTGCCCCTCTTTTTTGCATATCTGCTAACGAATTCGCCCACACACGAATACTTGCTTGAAGACGAGGACTTACGCAGAACCTCTATAGAATCCATCTGAAATCTAAAATCTCAAATCTAAAATCACCTGTTTAAGCCCCACCACAAGCGTAGAGTCAATCTAAAATCTAAAATCTAAAATCTAAAATCTTATGATCCCCCGACTCTTTTTTAAATTTTAATTTTTAATTCCTGTTAGTGGGCTATACGTGCGGTATTTTTTGTTATGGTTCCTTTGTGAGTTACATAAAATTTTTATAGGTTTAGATGTGGTTAAGAATCAACTCAAACACGCAGCGTTACAAGCGTTTGAACACTTCACGCAGTTTTTGGTTCCTAGTAGGGCTTTTGACGGCGTGCTGGTTTGGCTATCAGCACGTTAAGAGCGAATTTCAGAGACCCCAAGCTTTGTTAGTTCTAGGTGGGGCTACGGAGCGAGAGGTGTTTGCCGCCAAATTTGCTCGGGCTCATCCTGAATTGCCGATTTGGGTGTCGTCTGGGAGCAATCCGGAGTTCGCGGAATGGGTATTTTCAGAAGCGGGAATTGAGTCCGATCGCCTGCACTTAGACTACAGAGCGGTGGATACGGTAACAAATTTTACCACCCTGGTAGATGAATTGAAAGCTCAAGGGATTGAGAGCGTGTATCTGATCACTTCTGACGATCATATGCGGCGAGCTCAGATTATCGGCGAAATCGTACTCGGCAGTCGAGGCATTAGTTTTAAGCCTGTGGCAGTTCCGTCTGGGCGAACCCCCGAACCGGTGGAAAAAGCTGTTCGCGACGGCGCTAGGGCTATTCTTTGGCTGACCACCGGTTATACGGGTGCTGACTTCAGCCAAGCCCGAATTGAATAAACCCAGAAAAGCATTGAGAAAGTGTTAATTTTTTGCCATTCTCTCTGGTTTTAAAACTTGTTTTCTATAACTATTTAAAGAAGCGGGAAGAGGCTGATGATAAATGCGTAAGAGAAGAGAACGAGTAGTTTAAAATTAGTAGATGAACTTCAAAAGCTAAAGTTAATGACCGACCAAATTCTGCCACAAGTTCTAGAGCAAATTTTGAGTGACACCAAAACACCGGATGCTGTTTTTTCGGCTTTGGTGCCGGCTTTAGGCGAGGTGTTAAATTGCGATCGGGTCTTTCTCTACCTCCGCAATCCTGAAACGCAAATGGGCAGAGTACCTTACTGCTGGCGTCACAACTCGAACATTCCAGAGGTTTGGGACGCAGAATGGAAAAAAGAACCGGAATCTTTAGGGGAAGAAGACCCTTTGTTTGCAGCAGCTTTGCGAACTGAACCTTCGATTTTTGTTGAGGATGTTGAAACAGCAAATCCTGAAGTTGTCAACAAAGATTTTGAGGCAAAAGAGTTCGGACATCGAGCTGTGATTCACGCTCACCTTTGTGCTGACGGCTTATTGTGGGGGGTTTTGCAGCCTTGTAGGTTCGATCGCCCCAGAGTTTGGACTGACTTCGATCACCAAGTTATAGCAGCAGTTACAGAAAAAATTTCGCCTTTAGCTGTCGCTTATGTCACCGCCTCAGCATCAAAAAATGAGCGATAAAAATCAATAATTTACCTGTAGGGAGCGCGTGGGCAATGAATGAATGTCCACTTCAGACTAAAACCGCATCTAGATCGCGGTTTTAGCCGAATCTCAATACCCTTCCCGGGGGACGAAACACCGTTTCCGCTTCCCCCCTGTTTTAGTTAGGGGGGATCGATGCGCTAATTTTCACCGAAAAGTCTGGTACTAAATTTGAGCGGATTGTTGTCACTAATGGTGAGGTGTGCATCGCCCTAGGGATAGACTTGGTGCACAATTCTTGTTTAAAAAACGCCCCAATTTTGAATGCCCCGACTGCTGAAAATCCCTTGAACCCGACTAATACAGCAATTTCCAGGTTTATGGAGTACGGTTGCAAGGGTTTGTCAACCATTTTGGTAAGTGTTTGGGATTAAGGTGTACTCTATTTGCGTGGAATCTGCTGTATCATCCTCAGCGCCATCTACTACCACCAAATAATCGCCGGCCCGCAGGCGATCGGTGTAAATTCTAGCTGTTTCTTCGGGAATTCCCAAGTCAGTCAAGGCCTTCACCACTCCACCGAAAGCCGCCGCCGAGACGCCAGTGCTTGCTACGCTAGCCACCAGTGAGGCGCCCAAAGTGCCCGCTGCAATCATCGGCCCGATTCCGGGAATAGCTAAACTTCCGAGACCCACTAGCACGGTGGCTAAAGCACTATTTGTCAGAGTGTCTGCTACCACTCCTGCTCCTGTGTCTAGATTTTTATCGCCCACCTGAGCGATCGTTTCAGTCTCGCCTACAGACTCGCCTGCATCCCTAGCAACAACCGAAACTTTATGCATTGGAAACCCGGAAGATTTCAATTCTGTCAGAGCTTGCTCCGCATCTTCGCGGTTAGAAAACAATCCCAACGCGCGGGTTTGATTGCTTGTTACCATATCTTTCTTCTTATCCTCTGTAAAATTAAACTCAAATTCAAGCCTAATTATTGCGCTTGTTTTCAATCACTTATATTGATATTTTTCGATGTTTATCTTCAGCATTCATCTATCTGTAGATATAACCTGAAAAACAGCAACAAAAGTTATAAAATCAACGACCCAAATCGTGCATGGCATTAATCTCGATCGCACATCTTTGAGTCAGCGCTTGCAACTCCTCGCGATCCGAGGAACCGGGCGCTTCAATTAGCTTGCCAATTCGCACCGTTAGCGGCACCGGACGCGGAATTCCAGAACCTTTCGACGAAATCGCGTGAGTTCCCCACAAACTAACCGGTAACAGCGGCGCTTTTGCCTTAGCAGCTATCAGCGCCGCACCTAATTTCGGTTCAGTAATTCTGCCGTCTGGGGTGCGAGTCCCCTGCAAAAATACACCCGTCGCCCAGCCATTTTCTAAAGAATTGATAGCCGAGCGAATAGCACTGCGATCGGCACTTTCCCGCTTCACTGGGTAAGCACCGTAAAGCGTAATTGCCTGCTTCAAAATAGGAACTTTAAATAACTCTTCCTTTGCCATAAATGCCACAGGCCGCCTCATGCAATTCGACAAAATCGGCGGATCAAAATCGCTGGCGTGATTGCTGACTACTACCACAGGCCCTTCTGTCGGCACATTTTCTGCACCGTAGATGCGGCCTCGAAAGTAAAGGTGCAGCATCGGGCTGACAATTGACCATTTGAATAAATAGTAGAGAAGTAAACTTTCGACTGGTTCGCGACTTTTGCTCACAGAAAAACCTTAAGTTTTAAATTACATCGAATATTAGCCTATCAGTTCAGCAATGACAAATGAATAGTATTTTGAGGTTTGTAGGGTTGCCTGCGCTTGGAAACCGCGTCTACACACACAAAACCCACCTACGTGGGTTAAAGAAGAAGTCCGCCGGCGCGGACGCAAGCTTGTGTAGCGCCAGACTTAAGTCTGGTGGACTATTTAACTGAATGTCGGAGGTTTGCAAAGGCTCAATTTCCGGTCAGCATAGCTTTCTGTCCTTCCGAAGAAGTGGCACAGCCCAAGAAATCCTTAACTGCTTGGCTAGGAGGATTGTTGTAGGCCTAGTACAACTGCCGCTTGTAAGGATAGTTACCCGCACCCGGCGTCGCACCGTTGACGGGAACAACGCGCACCGCTTTCTGATTGGCTACTTGAGCGAATGTGGCATAACCAATGCTGTTCTTGCCTAAGACTTGCAGCAGGGGAGTTGTCGCATCTCGATCGAGCGTGGTAATATTTTGCGTCGTGCCAAACTCGCCACCTCCGAGCACTTGTTCTTTAAGCGTTTGGTGAGTGCAGCTAACTGTCGGTCTGTTAATTACTTTCTTTAATCTGGGTCGCCGTGCCGCCGACTTTTGACGAGTCTTGAGTATTTCCCTTGAAGATTATCTTGAACTTGAGCGGAGGAACTTATACCGTTACGGTGTCAGAAACCAATACCACAAAATCTGCTTACGGGGGTCAGTTTGTGCTCTATGACGTGCATATTGCCAAGATGTTTGAGGTGACATATTCGGACTGTCAGGAGATACCCAACGCTGGCGGTAGAACTTGGTATTACCGCGCCAGAAATAGTAAAATTGACATGGGGCAATTCAGAATAAACTGTCAGTTGGCTAGCGATATTGCTAATACTTATGGTTTAGGGAACCAGAGCGTACTGCGAGTAGCAATCTTTTCTCTTAGCAATATATTGGCAGAAATTCACGACAAACTCGTAGAATATTTTGAAAATGGAGCGCGTTTAGTTTGGGTGATTCATGCTAAAGAACAGTAGGTGTTGGTGTATTGATCGTCCCAAGATCTCGATCGCCTGCTCAAGTCCGCTGATTCCTTTGATGGCGAAGAAATCGTCCCCCGCTTTACTCTTCCGATTGCGGAGTTATTTCAAAAACTGGCTTTTTAATGAAAGTGCGATCGGACTGTGAAAAATTGCGAGTATTATTGATAATTTAACTTAGGCAGTTAGTAAGACCGAATCCAAAAATTGCGGGGAATCAGATATTAATATAAAGATAACTTCTAGGAGGCGATAAGTATGACAAACATATCTAATAAAAAAACAGCTATCATCCGTACAGAAAGAGGACTGACGCTCGCAGGTACGCGCATCACTATCTACGACATCATGGACTATGTGACGGCTCAATATCCGCCTAAGTTTATCAGGGGATTGTTTGACCTTACAGAGGAACAAATTAATGCGGCTTTAGCTTATATTGAGGCAAATCGCGCTGATGTTGAAGCTGAGTATCAAATGGTTGTTAAGGAAGCTGAGTAACTGCGGTTGTATTATGAAGAAAAAAACCGCGATCTGATTGCTAGAATTGCCGCCCAACCACCAAAACCAGGAACGAAAGCTGCATGGGAAAAGCTTCGAGATGCTAAGGCGAATTTTAAGTCTAAGCTAGAGTTTTTCATACTAAAGTATGATAGGATCAATGTATCATAAAATCATTAAATACTATGAGCGCTAGCTATAGTGTTTTAAAAGTGATACCCATGTTAAAAAAATTAAAAACCATTACTCTGGCAACTTTTCTGGTATTAGGAACAGCTAAACGGGGTTCTACTGCAGGGGGAACGCATCTTATTGAACACTGTTCATCAGTGGTGAGTATATTTTGAGATAAATTCACCATTCAAAGAAGCTACAGACACGCTTTGTAATGACTTTAATAAGAAAATAGTAACTGATTAATGGTGGTTTTTACGCTTCTGCTAATTTTGAAACAATAAAACTATTACAACCACTGTTTCCAAGTTTTATAAGAGTTAATAATGAGTTATTCGTGAGAATTTAGTTAACTGCAATAGCGAGGATCTTGGTCAAATAGTCATCATCCCACCCGGCTCGAAGTCGTTTATTTTTTGCTCCAGTTTTTGAAGTTTTCTCTTGATTCAAAAGATTGAGCGAGATGTGTCTAATCATAGCAAACTTTTGCGGAGCATTATCTTTTCTAATCCGACAATCATCTTCACGAAAACCCACATCTAATACCCAATGTAAAGAATT